>NZ_JBITPU010000013.1:0-121288 GCF_044684115.1 Acinetobacter sp. ABJ_C1_1
GATCCCTTCCCGAACTCAGAAGTGAAACCTCTTAGCGCTGATGGTAGTGTGGGGTTACCCATGTGAGAGTAAGTCATCGCCAGCTCATTATTCTAAACACCCCGGTCTCGAAAGAGATTGGGGTGTTTTTTTGTGTGGAAATATTATGAAACAACATTTGAACTTAAGAGATAATATACATCAAATCAAAAATGTATAATTTATAAAAATATAAAATATGGAAATTCCTATGTATAAGTTTAATAAACATCTTTTAGTTGTATTATTTTTTATTATAAATATGAGTTTTTTCGAAGTTAAAGCTGAAGAATCTGTGCAAAATAGATATAAGGTAATAGGGGCTGAACAGCATGGTAGTGGTTCAGTTGCTTGGATTATTGATACGGTCGATGATAAAGTTATATTGTGTAGTCATGGGCCATCTAACGAGTGCAGTTCATTAATTATTCCAAACTCAAGTAGTAATAAACCAAATTATTTACCCGTGGGAGTTGCTAAATGGGGTAATGGAACTGCTGCATGGATTATTGATACTATTAATAAAGATGCTATTATTTGTGCTTTTGGGCCAATGCATAATGAATGTACTCGGCAAAAGCTTATACAATAAATTTAATTTTAGATAAAAATTTTTAATTATTAAAAGTAAATTTAATAGCTTTTATGAAAGAATAAATAAAAAGTAGAGCTATATGATGGTGGTGTGGGGTTATCCATGTGAAACTAAGTAATCACTAGCCCATTATTTCAAACATCCTCAACCAAAAGTTGAAGGTGTTTCTTATTGAGTGAAATAAATACAAGGCACAGATCTAAAATCAGATTTGCACAGTGATAATATTTTGAGATATATAGTGGTTCTTAATTCAATTAAATTATCTTGTAATAAAAAACATTTCAGAATATTCCAATATTTGCTTAATCTGTAAATAGTTAAACTTGAGTTTTCATCTATGCAGTTCAAAATTATCACAGCCCAAGATCTAGATAAAAATCAACGTCATCAGATTGCTGAGTTATGTTTTTCTGCTTTTGATGAAGATCCATGGAGTCAATATGCTTTCATGCAAAAAGCTATCCATGTCCTTGGTATATTGGACAATCAAATTGTTTCACATGCCTTATGGACGGATAGAGTTTTTACTATAAATGGTAGCTTCGATGTAAAAACAGCTTATGTAGAGTATGTGACCACTGATTACACGATGAGAGGTAAGGGGCTGGCATCACAATTATTAAAACATTTAGTTGAAGCATTAACTGACTTGGAATATGGACTTGCTGCATTACAGCCGGAAAATGAAGCATTTTATAAAAAATTAGGTTGGACTACTTGGTGGGGTGATTTGTACATCAAACAAGATACATCTACTTATCTGACTGATGACTATGAAATTATGCTATATCCTTTGAGTAACTATATGAAAGATCTACTATCACACTGTTCAGAGGACGATAGTATTTGCGCAGAATGGCGAGAGGGTGAACCTTGGTAGTCGTAACTACATGATTTTTAATCTTATAGAAAGATAAGCTTTTTCACCTAAAATATGAGTACTGTAAAGATATAAATATATGTTTTATATTATCTTTAATTTAGAGCCTCTTATTTTATTTTCATGCTGGTCTATATTTATCGAGTTAGTAAATTAAATCAACATGATACTAATATAAGAGTCTTTTTATATTGCTTAATTTTTCTACTTTCTTGTTTATTTGACAAGCCTATAATGGTTCAGAATCATTCCAAATTTAATAAGGATATAACATGTCTACCGACCAGCAATTTCCAACTCCTAACAATTTAGGTATCGCGGTATATTCCAATAATGCCGAAGCTATTGGTAATACACCTTTAGTACGTATTAACCGTTTGATTAAAACGGGCGCAACCGTATTAGCAAAAGTGGAAAGCCGTAACCCTGCATTTTCTGTGAAATGCCGTATCGGGGCGGCACTTATTGCAGATGCAGAGAAACGTGGTGTATTAAAAGAAGGTATGCACATTGTTGAACCAACCAGTGGTAACACTGGTATTGCATTGGCGTTTGTTGCTGCGGCAAAAGGTTATCCAATTACTCTAACTATGCCTGCAAGTATGAGCCTTGAGCGCAGAAAAGTACTGAAAGCTTTAGGTGCTAATTTGGTTTTAACTGAACCTGCAAAAGGTATGAAAGGGGCGGTTGATGAAGCGGTACGATTAGCAACTGAGCAACCAGATATTTATTTCTTACCACAACAATTTGAAAACCCAGCAAATCCGCAAATCCATGTAGACACAACCGGTCCTGAAATTTGGCAAGCTACAGGTGGACAAGTTGATATCTTGATTGCTGGCGTAGGTACTGGCGGTACGATTACAGGTATTTCTCGTTATTTTGAACAGGTTCAAAATAAACCATTGTATTCAGTAGCAGTTGAACCTGCTGAATCTCCAATTATTACTCAGACCAAAAATGGTGAGAACATTACACCTGCACCGCATAAAATTCAGGGAATTGGTGCAAACTTTATTCCAAAGAATCTTGATTTGGACCTTGTGGATGAAGTCTTACCAGTGACTAGCGAAGAAGCAATTCAATGGGCGAGAAACTGTGCAACCCAAGAAGGTATTCTAGTAGGTATTTCAAGTGGAGCTGCATTAGCAGCGGCTGCAAAAATTGCAGAGCGTCCTGAAAATGCTGGTAAAACCATCGTTGTTATTCTGCCAGACAGTGGGGAACGTTATCTGTCTTCTGTATTATTTGAAGGTTTATTTGACGAATAAAATTAACCGTATAAAAAAGCCCATCTATTGATGGGCTTTTGTTTAAGCTTATTTATAAGGCACTTTTTAAATTTTTTTGATGATGCTTAATAGACCGAGCATATTTTTTCGCTTTGTGACGGGTCCAGAAGCTTCGCTCATATCCTGTTGGCCCAACATTATAATAGGCCGTGGCTTTAAACCAACTATCTGCGGTTTGATAGTAATGATTTAAAATATAAGCACCACATTGGATATTTGTAGATTCATCATACAAATTACCAGTACAAGTTTGTTGCCAATAGCTTGGAATAATTTGAGTTAAACCAACAGCCCCAGTCGGAGAGCGGGCATTACTATTATAGTTCGACTCTTGTCTGATAACTGCCGCGAGTAAAAGTGGAGGAACATTATATTTGTCAGCACTTTGAATAATCATAGGAGACAATCGATTCGCTGTACTCGGTGGAACGGAATAAGCTTTTTGTAAACCAGATGATAGCTTATTTGAACGCCAAGTAAATGAGCCACTATTAGGGCCTAAGCTTGTACATCCTGTCATGATAATCATCAAGAAAATTATGAGAAATTTCAGACCAAGAATGTGTAATTGTGATGGTTCAAAACGATTTTGGGTTAAAGATGGGGTAAGCAAAATACAAAACCAATAATGAAGTTTCAAATAAAATGATGGTATTTAGCCGTACTTATCGGATCAATATTAGTTCTGTTGCTCAGCACATCTAAAAAGTAAGAATTTTGTATAGTTGAAATGAAAAAACCCCGACATCCTGTCGAGGTTCCTTCGTATTCAGCTTTATGTAGCTAACTCCTGTCAACTACCGCTTCCTGCGTTCTTATTCTTCTTCAATGAGACATCCTGTCTCTCTATGATTCATATATTATGAAATAATACTAAAGCTGAATATCCGCAAATCACCGCAATTTTTGTACGTTTTAACTTACAGATCAACTTACTTAAATACGATGTCGACAAGTTTTTGGGCTACAGGAGCACAAATCAATACACTTGGAAAAGCCAATATCCATGCAATAATCCAAGCCGATACCCACAATGAAAGGAAATGATGATTTAGTCCCACTAATTTAAAAGTTGAAATACCTGAAACTATAAAAGACATCATTCCAGATAAAATGAAGAGGAATAAAAGCTTCTGTGCTTTCATGGTCTTATCTTCCTTGATAAGCATTTAAGGTTAATGCAAAATTTTCTCCAAATTGTTGAGCAGTTTTAATATCTCCTTCATCAAACCTATCGGCATTACTGCCATGTTCAGCCTGAGCCATTAAGCCTGACCACGAACCGAGACGATTGGCTGCTTGAGTATAAGGAATACCTTGGTGTTGTTCTGGCATAATCGGGTTGCCTACCCATAACATGCCGTGTTGCATGCAAAAAGTAAAAATTGAAATTAGTGTCGATTGTTTATCACCTGCGGGAAGGGAAGATACGGTAAAGCCAGCCGCTAGTTTTCCTTTAAAGCTCTGCTTTTTCCATAATGGACCCGTTGCATCCATGAGTTGTTTTAACTTGGAAGATACACCCCCTAAATACGTAGGAGAGCCCCAAATTAAACCATCATATTGGATAAGAGTCTCTGGATTCTCGATAAGATCTTCGGCATTGAGTAAATCTGCTTTCATATCTTTATGGTTCAAAATACCAGTTTGAATTTGCTGAGCGATAAATTGGGTATGCCCTTGGCGACTATAGTAAATAATGGCAACAGTTTTCATGGATAGTTTCCTTTTTATCTAAATTTGAAATAGTTTTGCAGTGAGATATAAACCACAGCCAAAAACGCTATGGTTCAGTAAACTTTTTAGACAGTTCAGAAAAGGATGCGGGGTTTTTGACGAAGCAAAACCACTACCCATGGCTGGTTGCATAATAAAAAAGGGAATGAGAACAGTGACTACACCAAATAGTAGTGCTGAGTAAAACTGAGGATGAATGAGCCAATCTGAGCCGACAACGGAGAGAAAGCTCAATGCAAAGATTAGCCCAACACTATAATGAGCAATCCAGCCCAATAAATATTCACCCTTAATTTGAGGGCTTTGTGCTATAGATTGATGGATGAGTTTTCCTTGAACTATCCAGCCCACCCAGCGTCCGAGAAAGGCAAAATTTAAGGTAGGGATCTTAAATATTTTTAGTATTAACAGCCATATATCCATAATGACTGTTGCACCAACACCAAGACATAAAGCTTGAAAGAATAATGTGGAAGTATTCATTTTTACACCTTGCTTTTATACGTATGAAACGTGATAAATTTATTGTGCAAGTTCAAGTTCACTTGAAGTCAAGAGGATGTTTATGGATATTGGTGAAGTTTCTAAGAGGGCAAAAGTCACAACTGCTACACTACGTTTTTATGAAGAGAAGGGATTAATTAAATCGATAGGGCGGCAAGGTTTACGTCGGCAGTATGGTAAGCAGGTGCTTGATCAACTGGCACTTATTGCTTTAGGACGTGCTGCGGGTTTTTCTTTAAATGAGATCGCTACAATGTTTGGACAAGATGGTAAGCCTGATCTTGATCGGCAAAAGCTAAAAGATAAAGCTGAACAACTAGAGCAAATGGCAAAGCGTTTACATTTTATTAGTCAAGGATTACAGCATGCTGCTGTATGTCCTGCTGAAAATCATATGGAATGCCCAACTTTTCAGAACTTTTTGAAAGCAGCAATTGCTGGAGAATATCAGCCAACAAAACTTTAATTAGCTTTACTAACAAGTTCAGTTTTCTATTGGGTGCTAAACAATAGGCTTGTCATATTTTCGCCATAAAGATTTCATATTTTTGAAGCAAAAACTTCATACAAGCTTGATTAAATTTGCTTAATTTTTTACCAACTGTATAAAATCATGAGCAAAAAAACTTTAGTCGCATTATTATGCTGTGCCAGTTTAGGATTGACGGCATGTAATGATAATAACGATCAAGATCAAACATCACCTACTGAAAACGTTACCGAACCAACTTTAATTTCTTTTGCCAAATTGCCTGTAGAAACCTATGCTGCTGGCCCAGACTCTGGTGCATATGTAAAAGGTGCAAATGGAATTTATCCTCCATTTAAAGGCCAGCCTGTACAAGGTTTTTCTGCTGCATTAAAAAATGAAGATGGCAGCTATATGGCAATGGCCGATAATGGCTTTGGTACCCAAGATAATTCAGCAGACTTTTTACTTCGTATTTATAAATTAAAACCTGATTTCAAAACTAAAACCAAAGGTACAGGGCAAGTTACCGTACAAAGCTTTATTCAATTGCGTGATCCAAACAAGTTAATTCCTTTTAATATCGTGAACGGTAATACGCCTGAGCGTTTATTAACGGGTGCTGATTTTGACCCAGAGTCAATGCAACGTACTAGTGACGGGACCTACTGGATTGGGGATGAATTTGGACCTTATTTACTTCATTTTTCAGCAGATGGCGTGTTAGTAGATGCACCGATTGCTCTACCAAATCCGTTAAATCCGACTCAAGAATTACGTTCACCACAAAATCAGTTTAATAAAGCGCAAATTAATTTTGTAGAACCTCTAGTTCAACAAAGTGGTGGTTTTGAAGGAATGGCGATTTCGCCAGATGGGCAGTATCTTTACCCTCTTATAGAAAAGCCAATTAAATCAATTCGAGAAACAGAAAGACAATTATTGATTTCTCAATTTGATGTGAAGAAAAAAGCGTATACAGGAAAATATTATTGGTTCCAGTTAGACAGTAAGGCAACCAATATTGGTGACTTCCAACTCTTTAATGATAAAGAAGGGATCATTATTGAACGTGATGCCACCCAGAATAATTTAGGCGGCTATAAAAAATTAATTCGTATTAAATTAAATGAATCAGGTCAACTAGTTAGTCGTGAAGATTTAGTCGATTTAATTAAAATTGCTAACCCGAATATGTTGTATGGCACAGCTAGAGCAGGGGATATTGGTACGGGACAGGTTTTTGCTTTCCCATTTGAAACCATTGAAGATGTGATTATTGAAAATGGCACAACGCTCACGGTACTAAATGACAATAACTTCCCTGGTTCAACAGGACGTAATGCAAAACTGGCTGATGATAACGAGATTATTCAGATTCGTTTGCCAAAAACTTTGTTCTAATACCTATAAATAAATTATGTTAAGACTACGGCGGATTTTATTCCGCCGTATTTATTCTGAGAATAAAATATTGGATAAACTTTGATCAAATTAATTTCTATATTATTGTTTTCGTATGTTTTATAAACAAGGAAAATGAATGAAATTCATGTTAAAATGATCGGCTTTCATCTTTAGATGTCTCTCCTTCATCTGCTAGCCGAGATTCGCAAGCCATGTCTACCGCTTATACCATGCAAACTGCGCCAAAAGCGCTGTTTGATTACGACAAATATTGGGCGTCGTGTTTTGAACCAGCGCCATTTTTGCCGATGTCACGAGAAGAAATGGACCAACTCGGCTGGGATGCATGTGACTTTATTTTAGTCTGTGGCGATGCTTATATTGACCACCCATCATTTGTATCGGGTGTGATTGGGCGTGTACTTGAAGCACAAGGTTTCCGTGTCGGAATTATTGCGCAGCCAGATTGGACCAATGTTGAAAGCTTCCGCGTTTTAGGTAAGCCAACGATTGCTTGGGGTGTAACCGCAGGTAATATGGATTCGATGATTAACCGTTATACGGCAGATCGTAAAATCCGTTCTGATGATGCTTATTCTCCAAACAATGAACCAAATAAACGTCCTGACCGTGCTGCAACAGTTTATTGCCAACGTTGTCGTGAAGCATTCCCAGATGTACCAGTGTTATTAGGTGGTATTGAAGGTAGTTTACGTCGTATTGCGCACTACGATTATTGGTCAGATAAAGTCCGTCGTTCGATTTTGATGGACTCAAAAGCTGATTTACTCATGTATGGTAATGGTGAGCGTGCCATTATTGATGTGATGCATCGTTTGGCTAAAGGTGAAAAAATCCACGAGATTACAGATGTTCGTGGTACGGCATTTATTATTAATAAACATAACAAAGCATCAAAAGCAAAGTTTGTTGAAGTTGCGAGTAATGATGTAGATACGGTTGGGCGTGTTGACCCAATTATTAACCCATATGTCATGACAGAAGATATTGATGGCTGTGAGGTTGAAAAAGAAAAGGGTAATTCTTTAGCTCAGTATCAAAATTTCCAAAAAGAGATTGTTGCAAATCCGATTGTGCGTGAAGGCGACAAACTCGATGACGACACTCAAATCGTTCAATTAAAGCCAGCACCATCAAAAGCAATTAAACACAAATTACCACCACGAGAGTTGGCGGTTATTCGCTTACCTTCTTTTGAAGAAGTGGCGAATGACCAAGTGCTTTATGCACATGCAAACCGTATTTTGCACCTTGAAACTAATCCGGGTAATGCTCGTGCGTTGGTGCAACGCCATGGTGAGCGTGATGTGTGGATTAACCCACCTCCAATTCCTCTAACTACTGAGGAAATGGACTATGTATTTGATTTACCTTATGCACGTTTGCCACATCCTACTTATGGTGATGCGCGTTTCCCTGCATTTGATATGATCAAATTCTCAGTCAACATTATGCGTGGCTGTTTTGGTGGTTGTACATTCTGTTCAATTACGGAACATGAAGGTCGTATTATTCAAAACCGTTCGGAAGACTCAATTTTACGTGAGATTGAAAAAATCCGTGATACCGCACCAAACTTCACCGGCATTATTTCAGATTTAGGTGGTCCAACGGCAAACATGTATCGTTTGCATTGTAAGGACCCTGAAATTGAAAAGAACTGTCGTAAACCTTCCTGCGTTTATCCGGGCGTTTGTCAAAACTTACATACCGATCACGCGCCTTTAGTGCAGCTTTACCGTAAAGCACGTGCAATTAAAGGTGTGAAGAAGATTCTGATCGGTTCAGGTTTACGTTATGACCTTGCTGTACTCAACCCTGAATATGTCAAAGAGCTGGTGCAACACCACGTGGGTGGTTATTTAAAAATTGCGCCTGAACATACTGAACAAGGCCCGTTATCTAAGATGATGAAACCGGGTATTGGTACGTATGATCGTTTCAAACAAATGTTTGATCGCTTTAGTAAAGAAGCAGGAAAAGAGCAATATCTAATTCCTTACTTTATTGCTGCGCATCCAGGTACTTCAGATTATGACATGATGCACCTTGCGATCTGGTTGAAAAAGAATGGTTTCCGGGCCGATCAGGTACAAACTTTCTATCCATCACCAATGGCAACTGCAACAACCATGTATTATTCGGGCAAAAACCCGCTTGCTAAAGTCGCTCGTTATACTGAAAAGGTTGATATTGTAAAAGGTGAGAAACGCCGTCGTCTGCATAAAGCATTCTTACGTTACCATGATCCAAATAACTGGCCATTACTTCGTGAAGCTTTAAAAGAAATGGGCCGTGCCGATTTGATTGGTAATTCAAAGCAGCATTTAATTCCGACTTATCAGCCAAAAGACACAGAAGGGGAATATAAATCTGCACGTAAGAAAAACTCGTCTGTAGCAGGGGATTCGGTTAAACGAAATAACCAGCAAACGAATAATCATTCAAATCAGAAGCGTCCACAAAAAGGTCAAGTACTTACTCAGCATACGGGCTTGCCTCCTCGTGAAACAGGTGAGAAGAGACCGTTTGGTGGGAAAAGTAAACCAAAGTCAAAAGCTCACAAATAATGATAAACAAGGCTCTTAAACAGAGCCTTTTTTGTTTTTTACGAGCTTGTTTAAATCGTATAGTGAGATTTTTTGAAATTTTTAGCCTAAAAAATGTAATGAAAAATGATAAATGCTAAAAATCTGACGAGCTGCACTTGATTGTTATTGATTCTATGATTATAAATAATGTGAGGGTGGCTAAATTTAAGCCAAGCTTGATAACTACAAGTGAAATTACTAAGTGAACCTTTTAAAAAAACGGCTGTGTCGTTATCAATTAAAACAAAGTGTGATCTAGCAAAATCATTATAAAAAACTTAAAGGATTAGGCCCATGTATTATTTAATTACGATCTTATTACTCTTTTTGACTGTCGTTATGGCGGCAAAAAGTCTCTCCAGAAAGCATCAACAAGACAGTGCTTTAAAGCGCCGCGCCGTATTAAGCAGTCATGAACAAATGACACTTACTCGTTTACAAACAGTATTACCTAAATTTACCGTATTAGCCCATGTTTCATTTGATGCTTTATTAACAACTAAATATGCTCACACACGTCGCAAATATCAAAATATGACGGCTGATTTTGTTGTACTTGATCAAAATTACCAAGTTTTTGTGGTGGTTATGCTTGAGGAAAATGGTTTACGCCGAGCACATCAGCAATATGAGCGCCGTTTATTGCAACTTGCAGGTTATCGTGTGCTTCGCTATGGTAGTGTGCCTGATTATCATGATTTAAGAAGAGATTTATTAACCCCTGAATCAGAGATGGCAACTTTACCTGCCACGCCGCAGTTAGAAAGAATCTCAAATGCTTTTGTGAAGTCTTAGAAGTTATAAATAGAGGTTATAGCAATTTAATTTTAGGACTCATTAAAGAAGATTTGAATAAAATGCTGAAATTAAAACTTCTAGAAACATAAAAAACTGAGCACTATCTTGATCAATATTGCTCAGTTTTTTATTGCTTAAAATCAATAAGAATTAAGGAAGTACCGCAACGACAGTCATTTCTACAAGTACATCAGGTGCATAAAGTTTAGATTCGACACAAGTACGAGCAGGTGGATGCTCTTTGCTAATCCATGCGTCCCATACAGCATTCATGGCTGCATAGTCTGTTTCAATATCTTTTAGAAAAATCATGACAGAAAGAATATGACTTTTGTCGGTTCCTGCTTCAGCAAGTAAGCGATCAATATTGTCTAAAGTTTGTTGAGTCTGCGCCGTAATGTCTACGCTGGTGTCATCAGCGAGTTGTCCTGCTAAATGGACTAAATTACCTGAAATCGCCACTTCGCAGTAGCGTGAAGTCACGTGTAAACGTTTTACCGTCATAAAAATGCTCTAAAGTGTCTTTATTGAATAGTTTGATTTTATGAAGAGTTACTAGGCAGGCGCAAGCAAGTGCAAAGGAATTTCGGTAGATTATTGTTGTGATTTATAAGAATGGGTAGAGTCCCATGTACTTTAAGTGCCCTGTAATATTCGGATTTGGTCGTCACGCCAATCACAGGACGATATGCCGAAAGTAAGGTTGCTTTGGCACGTTGCAAATACATGGGTAATGAATATGCGTTGATTAGATTACTTCAAATTTTGATCAAAAGGGAACTGTTTTTGTTTAAAACTTGCTCATTTGGATAAAAAAACAACACTTACCATAAGGACAACTGAAAGTCGTCAGCTTTAGTTTGTAATTGATAAACGCCAATACCAATCAGCCGAAATTGGAAGTTTTCGGGAATATGCATCTCATTTAAAAGCAAGAATAAAACTTGAATCAGGTCTTGTTGAGAATGAATTGGGTTTTTAAAACTTTTACTGTGTTGGAGTGTCTGGAAATTCTTAAGTTTGAGCTTAATATTTACACCACGAGCATTAAGTTGCTTTTTCTCTAAGCTTTGCCAGACTTTTTCGGCTAAGCCATGCCAGTAGGGTTGGCACTGTGCTAGGGTAAAGTCACTATCAAATGTAGTTTCTTTTGAAATTTGCTGACGAGCACGTTCAGCTTGAACAGGGCGATTATCAATACCTTGAGCATATAAATGAAGTTGTTGCCCATATTTACCAAAGTGGTGAACCAAAACAGCTTCTTCAATTTTTTGTAAGTCACCCAGCGTATGTAACTCAAGCTGTTGGAGTTTTTCTTGGGTAACTTTACCGACCCCCGGAATTTTTTTTAAGGGTAAGTCCTGAATGAAACTGGCCACCTGAGAGGGCTTTATAACAAACAGGCCATTCGGTTTATTCCAGTCAGATGCGACTTTTGCCAAGAATTTATTGGGTGCTACACCAGCCGAGGCAGTTAGTCCTGTTAACCTGAAAATATCTTCCCGAATATGCATAGCCACTTCGGTTGCACTTGCGATTTGTTTTAAATTTTCAGTAACATCAAGGTATGCTTCATCAAGTGATAAAGGTTCAATAAGAGTGGTGTATTGTTGAAAAATACTATGAATTTGAGCCGAGATGGCACGATATTTTTCAAAATTAGGCTCAATAATAACAACTTGAGGGCATAGTTTTCTTGCTTGGCTCATGGACATGGCAGAGCGTAAGCCAAACTCACGGGCAGGGTAAGAAGCTGCCGCAATTACAGCACGCGGATGATGCGAAGAAATAACGACGGGAAGATGCTTTAGATCAGGACGCTCTCGCAATTCGACCGATGCATAAAAGGCATCCATATCGATATGAATGATTTTGCGCATATTATTGTGCTTTCACGATGCCTTGCTGCTGTAAAAATTGGTGCCATTCTTTGACTGAACCTTCATAGACATTTAAGTCTACTGGCTTGGTCATGCCTTCAATTTTACCTTGATTACTATGCTGCCAAAAGAGCCATTTTCGCTTGTCCTTCAGCTCAGGTTTTCCTTCGTAATCTCTGACCCAAAGTGGGGTATTAGGGAAACTTCCTATTAACACAATGTGGTAAAAAGTTTTGGAAATATAAAAGATAGGCTGTTTGCCATAATGCTGTTTTAGGCGGTCATGCATAATGCCTATTTCTTTAAGTAGTTGTTCTTTGGTATGTGCATTAATACAGTTGCCGTCATATTCCAGATCAATAACAGGAGGAAGGGCATCAGCTTTGTTGGGTACGGTTGCAATAAAATTTTCAGCTTGTGTTTTGCCATCACGGCATAAACGGTAAAAATGATAAGCCCCAACATGAAAGCCATGTTCGCGTGCTTTTAACCAGTTTTCTTGAAATTTTGGATCTTTATAATCACCGCCTTCCGTTGCTTTTAAATAGACGAATTGGAATTTTTTGGGTGATATTTTTTTCCAGTTAATATCCTCTTGATGATGAGAAACATCAAAGCCTTGAACCGGATAATCTTGAGCAATTGCTTTTTGTTGGTAGAACAGACCGAAGTAAGTGAGAACCCCCATAACACAAGCTAAAACAATCCCAATGAGGGTGTTGTAGCGTGGTGTAGAAAAGGTTTTTGCCAGCTTGGTCATGCAAAACTCAGTATCAATATGAAGCTCACATCATAGCGTGATTCGCGAGCGAGAAACCATGCTAAAAATGCAACTGCTTACACAGGCGTATTTTTTGGAATTTGCCAAAAGATAAGCGCAGTAATGACATTAATACAGCCTAAACAAATAAGGGTGACATGGAAGGCGGTAGTCACATGTGCTGTACCATAGTAATCGGTAAATACATTAATGAGGGTACCTGCTAGTGCAACACCAATACTCATTGAAAGCATCATAATCATTGATAGGAAACTATTCCCGCTACTCGCATCTTGTTGAGGCAAATCTTTCAAGGTAAGTGTATTCATACCTACAAATTGTAATGAGTTTAATGTACCAAATAAGAAAAAGTGTAGGGCTCTAAACCAAGTAGGTGTATCGACCGTCATAATGGCAAAAGATGCAATACATAGACCGACTAATGTGGTGTTAATTAACAGAAAGCGGCGATAACCCATTTTCTGAATAATAGGTCTAACAATCGGCTTAGAAAAAAGCGATCCTAATACCAGTGGAATCATCATTAAACCCGCAATGAATGGCTCAAAACCAAAAGCCACTTGCAACATAAGCGGTAAAACAAAAGGCAAGGCATTGCCACCAAAACGGGCAAAGAAATTACCTAAAATACCAATGGCAAATATTTTATTTTTAAACAATCGGCTGCGGAATAATGCATTTTGATGGGTATGTGAATGATAGGCATACCAGAGCGTTGCGATTACACCGACAACTAACAGTGAAATACTGAACCATTTTGAATACTCACGTGAGGCAAGATGTTCAATACCCAATGACCAGCCAATCATTGCAACAACCAAAAGCACAAACCCAATAAGGTCAAAGGTTTTAACGGTAGGCTCTTTTACATTTGGCATGACCTTCAATGTCATTAATATACCGAGTATACCCATTGGAATATTAATCAGGAAAATCCAGTGCCATGTTGCCACTTCAACGAGCCAGCCACCTAGAGTTGGACCCGCTAAAGGACCAAGTAAACCTGCCAGACTCATGAGGCTCATGGCAGCTAAGAACTGAGTTCGGGGAATAATTTTTAAAAGTGATAAACGACCAACGGGGAGTAATAACGCGCCCCCAACACCCTGAATGACACGGAAAAATAAAAGCTCATTAAGGCTTTGAGAAAGACCACAACCTAAAGATGCAAGTGTAAAAATAACAATTGCTGATAAAAACGTATTTCTGACACCAAAGCGGTCGGCTAGCCATCCACTTAAAGGAATACAGGCCGCCACAGATAAAACATAAGCCACCACCACGCTATGCATACGTAATGGATCTTCATTTAAATGATGTGCCATTGCAGGAATAGCAGTATTTACAATGGTGGTATCCAATGCCTGCATAAAAAAGCCAATGGAAACCAAAAGAACCAATAGGCGATATTCAGGTTGCAAAGCTTGATGAGTCGGCGTGGCATTCATAACATTTGAAAATTAACGTTTTCGCTTAGTGTAAAACAAATTGAAAGTAAAAAGAGTAAGGCAATGTTGAGTACCCCTTTACTAAATCTAATTGCTTTTGAAGGCATCGGTGAAAATAGTTAAAACAAAAAAAGCGGAAGAACCGCTTTTTTATTGAGATAGGGGATTTTACACAACAAATCTCTTTGGCATTTTTAAGTTTCGAATGACGTTATAAATTTGATCGATTTCTTCACATACAATTAATTTAGCTCGGTGCTGAAGAGGAAGGAAACCTTCTTGAACTGCATGGTCTAACTGAGCAATTAATGCATTATAAAAACCATTTACGTTATATAAAATCATGGGTTTTTGGTGCTGATTGAGTTGACCCCAAGTCGCAATTTCCAAAATTTCTTCGAATGTTCCTAAACCGCCAGGTAGCGCGATAAACGCACTCGCGCGCTCTGCCATCATGGCTTTACGCTCATGCATGGTTTCTACCACATGTAATTCGGTCAGCCCTGCATGTGCGACTTCATAATCAAGCATAAATTCAGGAATGACACCTACAGCTTCTCCACCATGTGCAAGTACACTTTCAGCGACTTGACCCATTAAACCAATGCTGGCACCGCCGTAGACCAGACCAAAACCTTGTTCAGCAATTCCGCTAGCTAATTCAATTGCCTTTTCGCGATAAATCGGGTTATTTCCTGCTCGTGAGCCACAATATAATGCAATAAGAGGTTGTGTTGTTTTTACAGCTGTTATTGGTGAATCATTTACTGCCATTGTTAATACGCTATTCATTGCTTTATTTTCACCTTATCACGTTCATATTTCTTGTCTACACTAAGCAAAAAATATGACAACTTTATAAGCAGTTTTATAGGAAAGATTCATGTTTTGTATGGGTTTGGTGAATACATATAATGATCAAATAAAAATGATGAATTTATGTTAAATCTTGCCTATACTGAAAATTCGTTTAACAACATATGAACAAATATGGGTAGTGGTTGTAGTCGCTCCGTTTTAATTTCTTGTCCTAAAAAAACATTATTCCCCCTTTGTCTAGGCACGCTTGTTGCGTTGTCCAATAAAGATAAAATCCACCCAGCACAGGAGCAGGATCAATGATCTTTGAATGGATGTCTGATCCGTCTGCTTGGGTAGGCTTAGCTACATTAATTGTTCTTGAAATCGTACTAGGGATCGATAACCTCGTCTTTATTGCCATTTTGGCTGAAAAGTTGCCACCAGAACAACGTACTAAGGCACGTATAGTGGGTTTAATACTCGCTTTGGGAATGCGTCTTATCCTCTTAGCTTCAATTGCTTGGGTCGTGACACTCACCCAACCACTTTTCCATATTCTTAACCATCCATTCTCTGGCCGTGATTTGATCTTGTTATTCGGTGGTGTGTTCTTGTTATTTAAAGGCACCATGGAATTACATGAGCGGATGGAAGGTAAACAGCTTCATAAAGAAGATAATCCAGTCCATGCTGCGTTCTGGATGGTTATCGTTCAGATTGTAGTGCTTGATGCCGTATTCTCATTAGACAGTGTAATTACTGCTGTGGGTATGGTGAAAGAGCTGTCAATCATGATGGTTGCTGTTGTGATTGCTGTGGGTATCATGTTGTGGGCTTCAAGACCACTCATGGACTTTGTAAATAAGCACCCAACAGTCGTTATTCTGTGTCTTGGCTTCTTAATGATGATCGGTTTCTCGTTGGTGGTGGAAGGTTTTGGTTTCCATATTCCGAAGGGTTACTTATATGCTGCGATTGGTTTCTCGATTTTAGTCGAAATGATCAACCAAACCATGCGCCGCAATCAAGAAAAGCTAGTGACTACTACAGATTTACGTTATCGCACAGCTTCTGCTGTTTTACGTATGTTAGGCAGTAAAAATAGCGGTTCTACTTCAGATGCCCAAACGGCTGATAAAGAAGATGTATTGGCTACTCAAGCTTTTGCCGATGAAGTCTTTGATGAAGAAAATGGTGCTTACCACAGTGTACTTGTACAGGGCGTACTGGGGTTATCTGAACGTCCAGTAAAGTCGGTAATGACTCCACGACCTGAGCTGGAATGGATTGACTTAGACGATGAACCGGAAGTTTTAAAAGAACGTTTAATGTCGATGACACATTCACGTTTAATCGTTGCTCGTGGTGAACTTGATAATATTGAAGGTATCGCGCTTACACATAAAGTTTTAAATGGCTTCATTGAAACAGGCGTTGTTGATTTTCAAAAGTACTTACGTGAGCCAGTCATTGTGCATGAAAATGCTCAAGTGCTTATGGTAATGGAACAATTACGTCAGGCTCCTTTGCAAATGGCGATTGTTCTAAATGAATATGGTTCAATTGAAGGTATTGCGACACCAATTGATATTTTAGAAGCAATTGCTGGTGAGTTCCCTGATGAAGATGAACTAGATGCAGCAGCTGAAAGCTTAGAAGATGGTTCGTTAATACTTGAAGGTTCAACCGATATTCGCCATGTATCTCTTTTACTTGGTCGTGATTTGGTAGATGAAAGTGAACAATATTCTACTTTGTCGGGTTATTTGTTATTCCATTTAGGTCGTTTACCTGAAAATGGTGAAACTGTTGAAGCGGATGGTTATCGCTTTGAAGTTGTAACCATGGAAGGCCATAAAATCGAGAAAGTTCATATTGTTTCTATCGAACAAGATGAATCAAAAGATTAAATGACATTTTAAGTCTAGAAACATCATAAAATAGCTCAACTCTGAGCTATTTTTTTATTTGAGAAACACAGAATGACTCAACACACTTGTCCATGTGGAAAAGGCAGCTATTCAGAATGTTGTGAGCCTTTACATTTAGGCACAGCAAAAGCTCTCACGGCGGAGCAGCTGATGCGTTCGCGTTATAGCGCATTTGCATTGCAACAAATCGATTATATTGTTCAAACCACGGCTTTAGGTCAACAAGTTGCTCTTGATAAAGAGGCGATTACAGATTGGAGTAAACAAAATCAATGGCTCGGTTTGGAAGTCATCCAAGCCAAAGAAAAATTGGATAAGGCCCATGCACAGGTGGAGTTTAAGGCTCATTATCATGATGGAAAAAGTGCTCAAATCCATCATGAAGTTTCACATTTTGTATATCACCAGCAGCAATGGTTTTTCCTTGATCCAACAGTCGATATGCAGGTCACCATGAAACAGCCGTGCATATGCGGTTCAGGAAAAAAATTTAAGCAATGCTGTGCACAATTCCTATAACTTTATCTTAAAATACGCCCACCGTTTGGCCTGAAGGAAAGGGCAATGTTACTCACCGTTATTTATATTATTGCGATTACTGCTGAAGCCATGACAGGAGCATTGTCTGCTGGGCGACGGAGTATGGACTGGTTCGGTGTCGTACTGATTGCCTGTGTAACGGCCTTGGGTGGTGGTTCTGTACGTGATGTACTACTTGGGCACTATCCTTTAACGTGGGTAAAGCATCCTGAATACTTAGTTTTAACGTGTTGTGCTGCCTTTGTTACCATCATCATTGCCAAGTGGATGCGTCATTTACATAACATTTTCTTGGTGCTCGATGCTTTAGGTTTGATTGGATTTACCATTATTGGTTGCCAGATTGCCTTACAAATGGGGCATGGTTTTGTCGTATCGGCTGTAGCAGGTGTTTTGACTGGAGTTTCGGGTGGTATTTTACGAGACATCTTATGTAACGATGTCCCGTTTGTTTTCCGCCGTGAGCTGTATGCAAGTATTTCTTTTGTTGCAGTCATTTGCTATTGGGTTTGTCTAGACTTAGGTTTGAGTTTAGAACTTACCGTTATTTCAACCTTAGTATTTGGTTTTACGCTTCGTTTAATTGCCATTTATTTTGGTTTAGAAATGCCTAAATTTATTTATAAAGATGATGATGCAGAGTCGGCTTCTTCAACCGACGAACATTAATCATGCAGAATTTCATGTGGGCATGATATAACAATTCTATATATGGTCTTGTCCACTTATTCTTTCCAGTAGAGTTACTGCTATGGATCTGGTTTCACGTATACAAAATCTTCCAATTGGCAAATTTCACTACACACTTTTATGGGTAGTGGGTTTAGGCTGGATGTTTGATGCGATGGATACCGGCATTATCGCTTTTATTATGACAACCCTTGTTAAAGACTGGTCATTAACACCAGCTGAAAGCGGTTGGATTGTCAGTATTGGCTTTGTAGGCATGGCTATTGGTGCAGTTTGTTCTGGTGCTTTGGCAGATCGTTTTGGCCGGAAAACTGTATTTGCGATCACGATGGCAATCTATAGTATTGCTACAGCTTTATGTGCTTTCGCTCCAGATCTAAAGTGGCTATTAATTTTTCGGTTTATTGTTGGGCTAGGACTCGGTGGTCAGTTACCTGTAGCAGTCACACTGGTCAGTGAATATGTTCCTGCTCATGTTCGTGGAAGATTTATCGTTCTTCTTGAAAGCTTTTGGGGATTAGGCTGGCTAGTCGCAGCGCTTATTTCTTATTTTATTATTCCTAAATTTGGCTGGCATATTGCCTTTCTTATGGGTGGTCTACCACTTATTTATATTTTAGTCATTTGGAAAAAAGTCCCTGAGTCGATACCGTATTTGATTAACCGTGGTCGTATTGAAGAAGCACATGCACTGGTACAAAAACTAGAAGCCGAAGCATGCGTACAAATTGTGCATCATATCGAAGTCGTGCCTGTGGCGATGCGACAAAAAGTTTCATTTAAACAGCTCTGGAGTGGTCAATTTGCTCGTAGAAGTTTAATGCTCTGGCTGATCTGGTTTGGAATTGTGTATTCCTATTACGGTATTTTCACATGGTTGCCGAGTTTATTGGTGAAACAAGGCTACGATATCGTTAAATCATTTGAATATGTATTGCTTATGATTTTGGCACAGCTACCGGGCTACTTGGCGGCGGCTTGGTTTGTTGAACGTTTAGGTCGAAAAATTACACTCGCGGCATTTATCGGTTTTTGTGCTTTGTCGGCATATTTCTTTGGACAAGCCGACAGCGTAAATAGCATTATGTTTTGGGGCTGTCTCATGTCATTCTTTAATTTGGGTGCATGGGGCGTGTTATATACTTATACACCTGAACAATATCCAGCCAATATTCGTGCCTTTGGTTCGGGCTGGGCATCGGCAATGGGGCGTATTGGTGGAATTGTCGCGCCAATGGTTGTGACCCATATGATGGTTGCCAAAAACGGCTTTAATCACGTTTTTATGATGTTTACTGTTGTTTTACTTGCTGTAGCCTTAGTAATTTTGATATTAGGTGAAGAGACTCAAGGTAAAAGACTAGAGTCGATTGGGCTATAGTTTCTGCCTAACTTTATAGCAAGTAACTAAAAATATAGAGAGATAAGACATAATTTGACGCTCAGGTGACAGAGTCCCTCTTGTGTCTGTAACATAGCCCACTTAGCATAATACACACTTAAAATAACGACTGATTTGGAAGATAAGCTGACTATGACCAGCCTTGCGCATCATGCGACAGAAAACCGCTCTGTAGCCGAATTTACTGAACAGGCTTACTTGAATTATGCCATGTACGTCATTATGGATCGTGCATTGCCGCATATCAGTGATGGCTTAAAGCCTGTACAGCGCCGTATTGTCTATGCCATGAGCGAGCTAGGCTTAAAAAATAGTGGCAAGCCAAAAAAATCAGCGCGTACAGTGGGTGATGTACTTGGTAAATACCACCCACATGGCGACTCGGCATGTTACGAAGCCATGGTACTCATGGCTCAGCCATTTAGTTATCGCTATCCTTTAATTGAAGGTCAAGGTAACTGGGGTTCACCCGATGACCCTAAGTCATTTGCTGCGATGCGTTATACCGAAGCCAAACTCTCGGCTTATAGTGAGTTGTTGCTGAGTGAGTTAGGTCAGGGTACCAGTGAATGGCAAGATAACTTTGATGGTTCGTTAAAAGAACCAATTACTTTACCTGCACGTGTACCGAATATTCTTTTGAATGGTACAACGGGTATCGCTGTGGGTATGGCGACTGATATTCCTCCGCATAATTTGCGTGAAGTTGTGAAGGGGACAATTGCTTTAATCCGTAACCCACAAACTTCAGACGAAAAATTAGCTGAATATATTCCGGCGCCAGACTTACCAACCAAAGCTGAAATTATTACTCCACCAGAAGAGCTACTTAAAATCCAGACGACTGGTCGTGGTAGTTACCGCATGCGAGCGGTTTATACCGTTGAAAAGCATGAAATCGTAATCACTGAGCTACCATATCAAGTCTCTGGTTCTAAAGTGATTACTCAAATTGCTGACCAGATGCAGGCGAAAAAGCTGCCTTTGGTGGTGGATATACGTGATGAGTCGGATCATGAAAACCCAACACGACTCGTGATTGTATTGCGCTCTAACCGTATCGATGCTGAAGCGGTGATGAGTCACTTATTTGCGACCACCGATTTAGAATCAAGCTATCGTGTCAATTTGAACATGATTGGCGAAGATGGTCGCCCTCAGGTGAAATCAATTCGTCGTATTTTGCTTGAATGGATTGAGATCCGTAAAAATACGGTCACTCGTCGTTTGCAGTATCATTTAAACCGTATTGAAAAGCGCCTACATATTTTGGCAGGTCTTTTAATTGCTTATCTCGATATTGATACTGTTATTCGTATTATTCGTGAAGAAGATCAGCCTAAACCAGTGTTGATGGAACACTTCAATATTGATGAGATACAGGCTGAAGCGATTTTAGAACTTAAATTACGTCACTTGGCAAAGCTTGAAGAGATGGAAATCCGTCAAGAACAAGATGAGCTTTCTGCGAAAGCTGCCATTATTCGTGAACAGTTGGAAAATCCTGAATCTCTAAAAAATCTGATTATTGGTGAATTAAAAGAAGACGCGAAAAAGTTTGGTGACGAACGCCGTTCTCCAATTGTTGCACGTGCTGAAGCGGTTCAAATTAAAGAACAAGATCTAATGCCAGCTGAAACGGTAACCGTTGTGTTGTCTGAAGCAGGTTGGGTTCGTGCGGCAAAAGGCGCAGATGTTGATGCTGAAAACCTGAACTACCGTGCAGGGGACCAATATTTAAGTCATGCTGTAGGTAAAACCAATCAACGGGTTTACTTCCTTGATGAAACAGGGCGTAGTTATGCCTTACCAATTAGCAGCTTACCTTCGGCTAGAGGTTTAGGCGATCCATTAAGTTCGAAACTGTCACCAGCAAGTGGCGTAGCGTTTATTCAGGCTTATTTAGATGATGAAGAATCTGAACTGATTGCTGCAAGCTCATCGGGTTATGGTTTTAAAACTCAAGTCAAACAATTAGATACCAATGCTAAAGCTGGTAAGACATTCTTAACGGTACCTGATAAGGCAAAAGCGTTACCGCTCATCTCCGCCCAAAACATGACGCATTTGGCTGTGCTGAGCTCGGCAGGACGTTTGTTAATTTTAGATTTGGCAGAACTACCAAATTTAAATAAAGGTAAAGGTAATAAGTTGATACAACTTGAAGCCAAAGAGCAGATTTTATCCATGACAACCCTGAACTTAGATGAAATAATTCAGGTGGTTGCAGGTCAACAACATCTAAAATTAAAAGGTGATGATCTACAAAAATACATGGGTAAACGTGCTTCGAAAGGTCAGCTCTTACCACGTGGATATCAAAAAGCAAATAAACTGTTGATTCAGAGATAAAGCTAGCGTCTGGCAACATAAATACGCTATATATGGCAACAAGTTCAAGCAATGAACTGAACTTGTTGGTATGGAATAATGATTAAAAGGGCAGCAATTTGGAGTACATAATTTGTACTCCATGCAAAAAATTTGGCAGGGTCAAATTGTCAAAACTTCTGTCTCATAATCTTGTTCGAAAGTGTCATGAATGTGCCAATAAGTTTTAAATATGTTCTGGCACCAAGAAGCTAAAGAATAGCTGGGGCATTGAATAACAGTTATTACTAAGGATTACGAATCGGAGATAATGGCATTATGGAAAAGATTTGGTTTGCAGAATACCAAAAGACAGGGATTCCAGAAACAGTAGCATTGCCTGCAGAAAATACCTCACTTGTTGATATTTTTGAGCGTAATTTCCAAAAATTTGGTTCTCGTGATGCCTTTATCTTTATGGATAAAGCCATGTCATTTAACGAGTTGGAACTTGCAAGCCGTAAGTTCGCGACCTATTTGCAAAATTTGGGGTTAGCAAAAGGTACGCGCGTTGCAGTAATGATGCCAAACGTATTGCAGTATCCTGTCGTGGCATTGGCGGTTTTCCGTGCTGGCTTGATTTTAGTGAATGTTAACCCGCTGTATACTGCGCGTGAGCTTGAGCATCAGTTAAACGACTCAGGTGCGGAAGTTCTTGTCATTATTGAGAACTTTGCGAGTGTTTACCAAAGTATTTTAGGAAAAACTCCGGTCAAACACGTCGTGGTTGCTTCTGTTGGAGATATGCTAGGAACACTGAAAGGTACTTTAGTGAACTTTGTTTTACGCAAAGTGCGTAAACAAATTCCAGCTTGGAACATTCCTGGTCATGTTAAGTTTAATAGCGCATTGAATAAAGAAAATCCAAGCAATTATAAGCGCCCGACTTTAACTCTAAGTGATACTGCCGTGCTTCAATATACCGGTGGTACAACAGGTGTTTCAAAAGGTGCTGAGCTGACTCACCGTAATTTAGTTGCTAACCTTTTACAGTGTGACGGTATTTTCCAAAGTAAATTTGGTGTAAATGAGGGTGCTAAAGGCGATCGTATTGTTTGTGCATTACCTCTTTACCATATTTTTGCGTTCATGGTTTGTGCGATGTACGGTATGTACAAAGGGCAGGCAAATATCTTGATTCCAAACCCACGTGATTTACCAGCCGTGATTAAGGAGTTACGTAAATATCAACCTTCTTTCTTCCCTGCAGTAAATACGTTATTTAATGCCTTAGTGAATAATGAAGAGTTCAAGCAGCTTGACCATAGCAATTTAAAAATGGCGATGGGCGGTGGTATGGCAGTTCTGCCTTCTACAGCAGAAGCTTGGAAGAAAATTACGGGCACAACCATTATTGAAGGTTACGGTTTATCGGAAACTTCTCCGGTAGCGACTGCAAACCCTCCAGCTTCTACTGAATTTAGTGGCACGATTGGTATTCCATTACCTTTAACAGAAGTTGCTATTTTAGATGATGACGGTAAAGAAGTACCTTTAGGTGAACAAGGCGAAATCTCAATCCGTGGTCCGCAAGTCATGAAGGGCTATTGGAACCGTCCAGATGAGACCGCTAAAGTGATGACAGCCGATGGTTTCTTCCGTACTGGTGACATTGGTGTAATGGACAGCCGTGGATATACAAAAATTGTAGATCGTAAAAAAGATATGATTTTGGTTTCAGGCTTTAACGTTTACCCAAGTGAAATTGAAGAAGTTATTGCTAAACATCCAAAAGTTTTGGAAGTTGCTGCAATTGGTGTTCCTGATGAAAAATCAGGTGAAGTGCCAAAACTCTTTATTGTGAAAAAAGATCCAAGTTTAACCACAGAAGAAATTTTGAACTTTGCTAAAGAAAACTTAACAGGCTACAAACGCCCTCGTTATGTTGAGTTTATGGATGAATTACCAAAATCAAATGTAGGTAAAATTTTACGTAAAGACTTACGTAAACCTGCTTAATCGTTAGTGAATAAAAAAGCGCCGTAGGGCGCTTTTTTATTTAGTGGCTTTTCATAAACCAGCGGTCTACATAAGGACGGCCGATTCCAACCATACCCACAAAAACAATCATTGTGCCAAGTTGTAAGCGCAAGTGAGATAAGTCAAGTTGGCCATAGCTGAGGTAATTATCTATAAGACAGTATACGGTAACTACAATGAGCCAATGCCATAAAGGAAGTCTTTTGACACCCACCGCAATAAAAGTAATTGTCAAAATGACAAAAGTACCTAATGTCGATTGCCAATTAAAATTCGCGCAAATTACACTCAGTAAAAAAGCGACGATGGGTAATACAATTTTGAATATAAGATCTACCTGAAGCTGGTTCTTCTTTTGCTTTTCTAAGACCTCGAGCAATTCTTTTTGATCAGGTTGTTGCATACATAGCCCTATAAATCAGTGATGACATGCGATTGCATAAAATTTCAGGTAAAAACGATGAGTTATGATAGCATGATCAACAGTATTTTCAGTGATGGATGGCACTATGCACGGCATCAGCAGCATTATCTATATTATTTTAGTGGCATGTTTGCTGCCATACGCATTTACCGTAATTGCAAAATTTAAGGGTGGTTTTCAGCCCTCGGATAATCATAACCCAAGAGATTTTCTTGCTAATACAAAGGGTATCGCTGCTCGGGCAAATGCAGTACAACAAAACAGTTTTGAAAGTTTACCTTTATTTTTAACAGCTATTTTGATGGCTGAATATATGGTGGTGCCTGAGTACTTTATTTTGAGATTGGGCTGGGCATATATTATTTTGCGCGTGATTTATGGCATTTGTTACTTAAGTAATTGGGCAACTTTGCGTTCGATTGTCTGGTTTTTATCATTGTTATGCCCAATATTTTTATTGATCGTGACAATTAAGCTGACTTGAGTGTCATTCTGTCGCCATTCATATCAACTTTCGCGTGTGTGCATTGTATAATCGGCATCATTTTGATGATATCCACGTTATAATCGAGTGGATTTTACATCTGACTTCATAACGAAAGAGTATTGATATGAGTTACAGCAATATCCCAGCAGGTAAAGATGCACCAAATGACATCTATGTCATCATTGAAATTCCTGCAAATGCAGCGCCAATTAAATATGAAATTGACAAAGATTCTGATGCATTGTTTGTAGACCGTTTCATGGGCACAGCAATGTTCTATCCAGCAAACTATGGTTATGTACCAAATACTTTGTCTGAAGATGGCGACCCATTAGACGTACTTGTTGTAACTCCACATCCTGTTGCTGCTGGTTCTGTAATTCGTTGCCGTCCAGTTGGTAAATTAAACATGGAAGATGACGGTGGTATCGACGCGAAATTAATCGCAGTTCCACACGAGAAATTATCTCCACTTTACAAAGACGTGAAGGAATATACAGATCTTCCTCCGTTGTTGATTAGCCAAGTTGAGCATTTCTTCAGCCACTACAAAGATTTAGAACCAGGCAAATGGGTAAAAATCAGTGGTTGGGAAGGTGCTGACGTTGCTAAAGCTGAAGTATTGAAAGCAATCGAAGCTGCTAAATAAGCTCTGATTTTATGAGCCTAGAGTGTCACAATTGATATTCTAGGCTCAATAAAAAACCTACCTGTGTTGCCAGAGGTAGGTTTTTTTATGCTTGATAGATCTATGAATTAGAATAATTTCACAGGAATATCAAGGAAGATACGCCATTCGTTTGTGTCACCGATGTACGCATTAGATTGGTAAGCATCACTTGCACGGTAGTAAGAGTTACGAATACGAAGGCTTGCATCTTTAGCAAAACCACTTTGTACTGTGTATTTTACTTGGTTGAAGAATTCGCGCTCTTGAGCATCGTCAGTTACATTACGAACTTTGATGTCCCAACCGTATACAAATGCAGTTGTCCAGTTCAAACCAGGTAATACACCTAATTTACCGAAATCAACGTTGTATTGAATTTGTGCAGATTTCTCGTGGTTACCGATGAAATCAGACATATAAGAGTTTGGTAAATAAATACTTTGGAAACCATCAGCATTTTGACCGTAGTCATAACCAACATTACCAGTGTTTTGTTGGTAAGCAAGCATAACACTATGTGGGCCAGTTGCATAAGTTCCTGAAACTGCCCAAATATTATTGGTCTTTTCTTCGCCAGCTACACCAGTCTTACCATAATTTGGTGCTACTGCTCCAGTTGCTGAGTAAGTAATAGCATCTTTATCAAACTTAGTGTGATAACCACTAAAGTCATAAGTTAATGAGCTGTCATTTGTTAAAGGTTGCTTAAAGTTCACATTAGCATAATGGCGTTCAAGCGCATTTTTACTGTCTAAGCCATAGTAAGAGGCATTTAAGTTGTCATTGAACTTATATTTACCACCCCAAACGATTGCACGATCAAGACCATTACCGTTTACATCAGCATCGGTATTAATTTGATCAGACATTTGGTCTTTAGTGAATTTACCAGCAACTAATTCAAGATTCTTGATTTCATGGCTTGTTAATAAAGTACCTGTAAAGTATTCAGGAACCATACGGCCAGTATTACTTGCTAAAACTGGTAAATCGAGTACTTGAGTACCGTAGCGTACAGTCGTATTTGAGAAACGAGCTTTAACGCTACCGCCACCACGACCCCAATGGTCATAAGCTGAACCATCATTGTGCTTAGGAATCATTTGGTTGCCAGCATGATTATTTTCACCGATTTTAAATGAACCGTCACCAACAACGCCTACACCGAAACCAACAATACCAGGGGTAAAGCCAGATTCAAGATTTACAATTGCCGATTGAGCAACTGAGCTAGTATCTTTCGCGCCCTGTTTTTTGTCGCGAGTTAGATAACCTGTACGGAAGAGAATAGAACCGTTCGCATCTTCAACAAATCCTTTTGCCTCACTTTGCTCGCTTGCCTGAGCTGAGGAAATTATTGCCGCAGAAATGAGAACTGCTAATGTAAGTTTTTGTGCATTTAGCATATTTAAAGAACCTCATAAAAACGATAAATCCTGTGCCTTGTTATAGTTCAGGGCCTAGGATTTCCATCAATTGTATAAGTAATCTATAAAAAAGATATATTTTTGTTGATTTTATTTTATATATGCTATGCAGAAATTGATTAATGTGCTACTGGTTATTTAGTAAATTTACCATTAGTCTTTTATACTTAATCTATTGTTTAAAATAAAAAAAGTAATTTATTTTTTAGTTGATTTTTACCATTTATTTTATATTCAAACTTCAAAAAATAGTTGATTCTTGTGTTCGTTTTTTATCCATTTTTACTGGATATGTTTACTTTTTAACCTTGTTTTGAGTTGATTTTTTCAACGATTTATTTTAAACATCCTTTAAATTGTTACAATATAACATTATTTTTAAAGCGCAATGTATAACAGTGGATTGTTATAAAAAGCCAATACAATTTAATTAAGCTGATCAAAATTAGTGCGATATTTTGCATAAATTCTGTGCAGTACTCTTTTTGTTTATATTATCGCTTAAAAAAGACCCAAAATAGTTCACCAGTTTTAACTCAGAAATAAATAAAGAAATGAAGTAAGTAAAAATGCTCACTCACAGATCATTACAAGTGCGGTCCTCAATAATTTACGTACTTTTTATATTTCGGCTTTAGATCTAAATAGAAAATTTACGCACATCAAATGAATACTTCTAAGCTCGGTAATAATTTCCGATAAGGGGTTTTTCTATGTTGAGCATTTTTAGCTTTGTAATAACTTTATTTTATTGCATTGTTTTTTATAAATATATTTTTATAAGCGTTAGGCGATATTTTCACTTTAAAAAGAATTTGATTTCAAAACTCATGCAACAGGGCGATACGAAATATGGACTTGGCACAGCAATTGCTAAAGCTTAAGTAACAAAATTTGTTTAATTCAATTAAATCGTGCGTTCATTGTGGGGGAGATCAAAATGATGAAATTTGCACTTAAAGCAGTAGCATTCGGCGTACTCACGGCAGGTTCAACCATGGTTATGGCTGAAAATGCTCCATCATCTTTTTACGGAATCACGACAACGGGTAGTGTAGCAGCGACCACAGACTATCGCTTCCGTGGTGTTACTCAATCCTCAAATAACCCTGCCATTCAAGGTGGTTTTACTTTTACTCATAAATCAGGTGCTTATTTATCACTTTGGGGCTCGAGTGTTGATTTTGGCGTAACAGGCAACTCAACTGAAACAGATGTCGCTTTGGGTTATACCAATACTTTAAAGTTATCCGATAAACTTGCACCAACTTATGATGTAGGTGTAATCCATTATGGTTACATCGGTTCGGGCCATAGTTTTGACCGTAACGGTATCGGTTACGATGGCAAAAACGGATTAGATTTTAATGAAGTGTACGGTAAGTTAACGTTTGCCGACTCTTTATTTAAAGGCGATGCACTTAGTGTAGGCGTTAACTATTCAAATGATTACTGGGCTAACTCTAAACAGTTCTGGTATTTTAATGTTGGTTATTCAGCGCCAATTGCAAACACTGGATTTACTGGGCTTGCATCAGTTGGTTATAACAAATTTAAAAATAAAGAAGCTTTAGCTGTAGTTGCGGGTGGTCCTGGTACGGACGACAGCTATATCGATTATAAAGTTGGTGTAAATCGTAACATCTTAGGTATTTTGGCTGAGCTAGACGTAGTGGGTACTGATGTGAGTACTTCTGGTATGACAGACGCTCAGAAAAAACCTTATGACGCTGGCTTAGTGTTTAGTTTAACTAAAACTTTCTAAGTTTATCCTGCAGAAAAGCGGGTAAATAACCCGCTTTTTTTAATTAATTTTCTATTTCAGAAAGTAGTTGTTTTAACTGATTAAGTTCAACATCCGTGGCTTTAGATAAAGGTTTACGTGGTAAACCAGCAGAAATACCTTGTAGCTGTAAACCTGCTTTAATTGTTTTTGGTAATCCACCATTTACGATAAAGCGTAGTAGAGGAAGTTGTTGATAAAATGATTTTTGGGCCTGTTCTAATTCACCATTTTTTACATGGTCGATAAGTTGTTGAGGTTGTTGACCTAACAGATTTGGTGCTGCTGTACACCAACCACTTGCTCCAGCACATAAAGCTTCTAAAGCTAGAGGATTACATCCGTTATAAAACGGAAGTTCTCCTTTTGAGAGCTCATAAATTTTATGCATGCGCTGAATATCACCGCTACTTTCTTTTACCATCGTGATGTTTGCAATGTTGTTAAACATGCGCACGATTAATTCTGGAGACATATCAACACCACTCGTTGCAGGGTTGTTATACACCATAATTGGCAAAGTCGTTGCTTGTGCAATCGATTGATAATATTCAAAAATCTCTTGATCTGTTAGCTTCCAATAAGATACAGGAATCACCATAAGTGCATCTGCACCATAGCTTTGCGCGATCTGCGCTTTTTTGATGGTTTGATCCGTCGTGAGTTCTGAAATTCCAATAATGACAGGTACACGTTTATTAATGCTTTCAATTGAAGTTTTAGCGACTAAGCACCATTCATCCCATTCAAGATAAGCACTTTCGCCTGTACTGCCTAAAGGTGCAATCGCGTCGCAGCCATTTTCAATAAGCAAGTCGAGCATCTGTTTTAGAACAGGAAGGTTAATGGTGTTGTCATCAAAAAATGGAGTAACAGGGTAGCCAATAATGCCGTTTAGTTTCATGGTCGAAATCTCTTTTTAAATACAGTCAGAATGTTTTTTCAAAGCTTTACGTGCGTAGTAAGCAAAGTTGACTTTGTTGCGTTTATCGGTAGATACCCAGTCATGAGCTTCTGTGGCTAAATCGTGTGGGATCGGCTGAATTTGCCCGGCAGACATGGCTAAAAGTTGCAGTTGAGCTGCGCGTTCAATTAAAAGAGCCAAGTTACAGGCTTCTTCGATAGTTTTTCCTGTGACCAGTTGACCGTGGTGAGACAACAAAACAGCGCGGTTTTTACCCAGAGCAGAAGAAATCAAAATACCTTCTTCGTTGCCTACAGGAACACCCGGCCAATGGCCTACAAATGAGCAATCTTCGTAAAGTGCACAGACATCCATTTGAGAAATCATGAGCGGCATTTGAAGCATGGAAAGAGCAGCTACATGGGTAGGATGTGTATGGATAATGCAGTTCACTTCGGGATGTTCTTTATAAATCCATGTGTGAAAACGGTTAGCTGGGTTTGCCATTCCTTCTTGATTGATTGGTTCTAAATCTTGATTTACCTCAAGTAAGTTTGAGGCAGTAATTTCATCAAAACCTAAACCAAAACGTTGGGTAATAAAGGAATCTTTATTTGGGCTGCGGCAAGTGATTTGACCTGCTAAGCCAGCATCATGGCCATGGTCAAATAAAATACGACAAGTGAGTGCAAGCTTTTGGCGGTCAGTTAAATCTGAGTCGCTAATCCACTTTTGCATGTCTTGCTGTGCGTGTTGCATCAGCTCTTGTTTATTTATAGAAGCAGTCTTCATCTCTTCTCCAGTCCAGTTGACCAAATTAAGTAGGTGAAGGCAGAATAGAAAATAACTGGATGAATCAATACATCCAGTTTTTATAAGTTATATGGTCCAGATGGGGCAAATATGCTAAGACCTTGGCAAGTACATTTTCGTATCGATGAAAGAGAAGAAAAAACAGTTTTTTTAAAGCTTACTAACTTGATTAGTCAGGAAATTTTAAGTGGCCGTTTGGTGCAAGGAACTATGTTGCCAGGGTCTCGTAGCTTGTCAAAAGAACTAGGGATTAATAGAAAAACAGTACAAGCAGTCTATGAAGAATTAGAAGCACAAGGATGGCTGGTGACTCGTCCCAGAAAAGGCACATTTGTGGCAGATGTTTTGCCAGAAAAACAGTTTCAAATAGAGCTAGTATCTGAGCGAAAATTTAATGATAAGCCGATTATTCAAGAAGCTGCCTTATACCCACATAACGATGGTGTGCCAGATCCACGGCTTATTCCCTACGAATTATTTTCGAGGGCCTATCGACATGCACTGATTAAAATTACGCAAAACCAGTACATGGGATATGGTGACCCACGAGGTATGGTTGAGCTAAGACAGGCTTTACAACAAATGTTGTCAATGGAACGTTTTATGAATGTTGCTGAAGATGAGATTTGTATTGTACGTGGTAGCCAGATGGGAATTTTTCTTGCCTCTCGAGCATTACCCAATCGGCAGGGCGTTATCGTTATTGAGGAATTGTATTATCCATCTGCTTTTAAAGCATTTCAATCAAATGGCTTTCAAGTGGTTTCTGTCAAATTAGATGAACAAGGTATCGTCATTGACGACCTAAAACGGATTTTACAAGAGCACTCAGTTGCTGCCATTTATACAACTCCGCATCACCAATATCCTACAACTGTCACCATGACCATGTCTCGCCGTCTTCAACTCTTAGAGCTTTTAAAAAAATGGGGGGTTTATATTATTGAAGACGACTATGACCACGAATTCCATTATGACAGCCGGCCTATGCCACCCTTAGCAAGTTTGCCTCATTCTGAATTAGTCATTCATGTGGGTTCATTGTCTAAAGTTTTTGCACCCGGTATTCGCTTGGGTTACATCGTGGCATCTTCACCAATCATTCAATCCATTACTGAAGATATTTTATTGATTGATCGGCAAGGTAATAACATTACGGAACTTGCGTTAGCAGATTTAATGCAGCGAGGGGAGATCAAACGACACATCCGTAAAATGAAAAAAATATATCAACTACGCCGTGACCATGCCTTAGCTGAGTTTCAGCGAGTTTTTGCTGAGTCTATTCAGATACAACTACCTGCGGGCGGAATGGCTTTATGGGTGAAGTTCCAGAAACCATTTACTCAAGATCAGCTTATAAAGTTAAAAGAACTCAATATTGATACAGAGCATAAGTTTAAACAAATTGGGTCTTCTAATTGTTGTATTCGCTTGGGTTTTGCTGCTTTATCAGAGAAAGAAATTACTGCTTTAATCGAGAAGCTAAATGAGATTCTTAATAAAAGAACAATGAACTCATAATCCGCTATTTCATTTTAAGAAAGTTCACTCTAATTGATCGTGATACTTTTGAATTTCTGAGACAAAGCTAAGCAGGAACGGTGTAACTTGTGACTTATATTCTTCAGTATGTAGCATTTCAAAAATTTGTTCAGGCGATTTGCTAAGAAGAGAGAAGCGTAAAAATAAATCTTCAAAGAAGTTGCTGCTCACTGTCGAAAGTACTCTTCTTAAAGAGATTAGCATGTCGTCACCGCGACTAGATGCATGAACTAGAACAATGGGCTTGTCTATGATTTCGGTACGGGAAACCATCCAATCAATTGCATTTTTAAGACCGCCCGGAATACAACGAATATATTCAGGACTTGAGATAATAATGCCATCTGCGTCAGAAACCGATTTGATGAAATCTTCCACTACAGTAGGCGTTTTTTCTCCTTCATTATCTGGAGAAAAGATAGGAAGACTATTAATTTGATCGAAAACTGAAAACTCAATAATGGACGGTGCTATATCCTTCATTGCTTTTAATAGCGCTGTATTGGTAGATACTTTTCTTGCACTACCGGAGATAGCCAAAATTTTCATAGCGTCCTCTTTTTGCCTTTTTATATAGGCATTAATAAATTCTTTAATGAACAACTCATAACATATTAAAAAAGCGGATACACGATCCGCTTTTTTATTTTAAGAATGATTGCCTCGATAAGAGAGTGCTTCTGTGAGATGAGGACTTTGAATCATCTCACTTTGAGCCAAATCGGCAATGGTCCGTGCTACTCGTAAAACCCGATGATAAGCACGTGCAGATAAATTTAAACGCTGCTGAGCCATTTCAATCATTCGCTGTGACGTGTCATCCAGAATAGCGAACTGCTCTAATTGTTTAGGCGAAAGCGCTTGATTTAAACAATTTTGTCTTTGCATTTGTTGTTCATAAGCTGAAATTACACGCTGTCTTACAGCCGTAGAACCTTCAACAGGCGTTGGATCTTGTAGTTCCTGAGCTTTTAAAGGTGGTACATCAATATGTAAATCGATACGGTCAAGTAAAGGTCCTGATATACGATTTTGATAACGTTTAATACTCTCTGGTGAACACTGACAACGACTGTCTTGATTAAATGCGTAACCACATGGGCAGGGGTTCATCGCTGCAATGAGTTGAAAGTTTGCAGGATAAGTAATTTGCCGAGCTGCTCGTGAAATAATAATTTCTTTTGACTCGAGCGGCTGGCGTAAGACTTCTAATACTTTGCGATCAAACTCGGGCAATTCATCTAAGAATAGAACACCTAAATGCGATAATGTAATTTCACCCGGTTTAGGGTGAGAACCGCCCCCAACTAGTGCAATTGCTGATGCTGTATGGTGGGGTGCACGAAAAGGACGCTGTCCAAAAGTATGAGGCGTATTTGAGATAGAATAAATGCTAGCAACTTCAAGCGTTTCTTGAGTAGAGAGAGGCGGTAAAATTGAAGGAAGACGTGAGGCGAGTAAAGTCTTACCTGTGCCCGGTGGCCCTTTAAAGAGCAAGGAGTGCCCTCCAGCGGCTGCAATTTCTAGTGCACGACGTGGGCGTAGCTGACCTTTTACATCTGCAAGGTCAAATTTATACGGCATGTCATTTGAGCGGGAAGATGATTGCACCTGAGATAGCTTGGTATTTCCTAAAAAGTGTTCACAAACTTCTTTTAAATGGCCCACCGGATAACACTCAAGATTTGGTAAATGACTAATATCCTGACTATTATCGACTGGTAAAACAATTTTATGCTGGGCTTGCTGGCATGCCATTGCTAAAGTTAAGGCGCCTGATACAGGTCTTACATGACCGTCTAGTGCTAACTCTCCAATAAATTCAAAGTCTTCTGTGCAGTTCTCTGGAAGCTGACCTGAGGCAATTAATATCCCTAATGCAATCGGTAAATCTAAACGTGAACCATCTTTGGGCAAATCTGCGGGAGCAAGATTAATGGTCAGCCGTTTAGTCGGAAACTGAAATCCACTATTAATAATGGCTGAGCGAACCCTGTCTTTACTTTCCCTCACTGCCGCTTCAGCTAGCCCGACAATCGTCAGAGAGGGTAAGCCTTGACTCACATGCACCTCTACCTCTATGAGAGGGGCATGCAAACCTAAAAGTCCCCGAGTATAAATTTTAGAAAAAGACATCTTATTGTTCCATTATGGTGCTTAATTTTTAATCGTTGTAAAGTGTAAGTGCGCTACATTGGTGCTTATTTTTTATTTTTTAAAGTTTCTTCTAATAGACTCACTTGTTTTTGTAGCTCTTCTAAACGTTGGTTGGCTAAATGAAGTGCGGTTTTTTGTCTTTCGATTTCTTGTTTAGACACGAGGTCTAATTTCTCGACAGTTTCATTTAATAATGCACGTAAGTTTTTTTCTAAATCTTTTTTAGGCTCGTCAATTTGTTCCAAAATAGCCTGTAATAGAGTTTCTAGCATGAGATATCCAAACTGTTGTATTACCTTATGCTTGCCAGTTTAACACTGCTTGAACCTCGGATATAGGCTTCTCGGCTTTTCCATATTGGATAACGATAAAACGAAATAAAAACAGGACTGCAAATTCATTTTATTTTTAGTAGCTCATCTACATCTTGATAACTAAATAGGTTATAAAGAAAGCTCATGCAAAAGATTCATCTCCTCCAACCTTTGAAATATTGGCATGAAAATTGAACATAAAACCTTACTGGTGAAAAGAAGCCGAAGGAAACAAACATGAAGCTTGTAACTGCAATTGTAAAACCGTTTAAATTGGATGATGTGCGTGAAGCACTCTCTGACATTGGTGTACAAGGGATTACCGTAACTGAAGTTAAAGGTTTTGGTCGTCAAAAAGGGCATACAGAACTTTACCGCGGCGCGGAGTATGTGGTTGATTTCTTACCTAAAGTAAAAATCGAAATTGCGATTAGCGATGAAATGGTCGACGCAGTAATTGAGTCAATTACTCGTGTGGCAAGCACTGGGAAAATCGGCGACGGTAAGATTTTTGTGACTAACCTGGAACAAGTCATCCGTATCCGTACGGGTGAAACAGGACCAGATGCTGTCTAAATTGGCACAAAGCTTGCTGAGCAATAAATAGCTCGCAAATGAGGTTGGGGGACACGAATGAAAAAAATGCTTATGGCGCTGAGTCTAACAGGCGCACTTTTGGGTGGTACTGCCGCTTGGGCAGAAGAGACTGTAACAACACCGACATCTGAGGTTACAGCAACATCAACGTCTGCAGCTCCTGCAACAACTGCAGCAGCACCAGCCGCCGCAGTAACTCCGGCAGCTCCAACACCGACACCAAAACTCGATACCGGCGATACATCTTGGATTTTAGTGTCAACAGCTTTAGTACTGTTGATGACGATTCCTGGCTTGGCATTATTCTACGGCGGTATGGTCCGTAAGAAAAACGTCTTAAGTACCATGATGTTCAGCCTTTCTGCTGCAATTTTGGTAAGTTTGCTTTGGGTGATTGCGGGTTATTCAATCGCGTTCTCTGGCACAGGTGCATACTTTGGTGACTTGTCTAAAGCTATGCTCAATGGTGTAGGCTTTAATGCACTAAGTGGAACAATTCCTGAAAGCTTGTTTGTTATTTTCCAAATGACTTTTGCCATCATTACTGTCGCAATTTTGAGTGGTTCGATTGCTGATCGTATGAAATATTCAGCTTTCATGGCCTTTATTACAATTTGGGTACTTGTGGTTTATGCGCCAATTACTCACTGGGTGTGGGCAACAGATGGTTGGTTATTTAAAGCAGGTGCATTAGATTTTGCTGGTGGTACAGTTGTACATATCAACTCTGGTGTTGCTGGTTTAGTCGCAGCTTACATGCTTGGTAAACGTATTGGCCTTGGCCGTGAATCTATGGCACCGCATAACTTAACTTTAACTGTAATCGGTGCAAGCTTACTTTGGGTGGGTTGGTTCGGCTTCAATGGTGGTAGTGCGTTAGGCGCTGGTGCTCGTGCAAGTATGGCAATTCTTGTTACTCAAGTTGCTGCCGCTGCTGCTGCGTTCTCTTGGTTGGTTGTAGAACGTATGATTCGTGGTAAAGCTTCTGTATTAGGTGGTGCATCTGGTGCTGTGGCTGGTTTGGTTGTGATTACACCAGCAGCTGGTTTCGTCGGTGTCGGCGGAGCTTTAGTGATGGGCTTAATTGGTGGTGTGGTCTGCTTCTGGGGTATTACAGCACTTAAACGTTTACTTAAAGCAGATGATGCATTGGATGCTTTTGGTTTACATGCGGTAGGTGGTATTGTCGGCGCAATTTTAACTGGCGTGTTCTATAGTGATGAAATCATCAAAGCAGCTAGTGTGACTTTAGCTCCAACATTTGCAGGTCAATTGTGGGTACAAGTTGAAGGTGTACTTGCAACTATGGTTTACAGTGGTATTGCAACCTTCATTATTCTTAAAGTGATTGATATTGTGATTGGTCTGCGTGTTAATGCCGATGATGAACGTATGGGTCTGGATTTAAGCCAACATGGCGAACGTATTGAATAATTCGTAATATATCTGCTGTCTTAAAAAGAACAGTCTTGCGCTGTAATCAAAGCGATGCTTTGATCTGGCTCAGGACTGTTTTTTTGTCTCATAGAATGCTGGTTCTGTAAGTGTAGAAATTTTGCTACACTAGGTCAAAGTAATTGACCCTATTAAGTCCGCTATGCATTGTCCATTTTGCAACGCCGCAGATAGTAAAGTCATCGATTCGCGTCTAGCCGCAGAAGGCTGTCAGATTCGTCGACGTCGTGAGTGTGTAAGTTGCGGTGAACGTTTTACCACTTTTGAAAGCTATGAAGTGGTGATGCCCCGTGTGATCAAATCGAATGGAAAAAATGAACCGTTCGATGAGGCGAAGCTACGTCGTTCGCTTATGCATGCCTTACAAAAACGTCCAGTGACACAAGAGCAGATCGAAACAGTTTTAAGTGATATTCAATTGCAAATTCGCCGTTTGGGTGAGCGTGATGTGAAATCCAGAACGATTGGTGAGATTGTCATGCAATCTTTATTTGCACTTGACCACGTTGCCTATGTTCGTTTTGCTTCGGTTTATCAAGACTTTCAGGATGTTGAAGCGTTTCGCCGCCAAATTGAGCAAATGCAACAACGTGAGCACTAATCATTTGAGATTTTTATGTCTGAGTTAAAACAAGATCAATACTGGATGCAGCAAGCCATTGAACTTGCCAAACGAGGACTCTATTCGACCAAGCCTAATCCAAATGTTGGTTGTGTCATCGTCAAAGATAATCAGGTGATTGGTGAAGGTTTTCACCCTAAAGCTGGTCAGCCCCATGCTGAAGTTTTTGCTTTACGCGAGGCGGGTGAACAGGCACAAGGCGCAACCGCTTATGTAACGCTTGAACCGTGTGCTCATTATGGACGAACACCTCCGTGTGCTGAGGCACTTGTAAAGGCACAAGTTAAAAAAGTGGTTGTGGCATGTCCCGACCCAAACCCGCTTGTTGCAGGTAAAGGTGTTCAAATTTTAAGAAATGCTGGTATTGAAGTAGAAATCGGTATTTGTGAAGACTTAGCAGCCAAACTTAATCAAGGCTTTTTAAAAGCGATGTCTACGGGCATGCCATATGTACGTTTAAAAGTCGCCTCAAGTCTAGATGGGCGTACTGCAATGGCATCTGGTGAGTCGAAGTGGATTACGGGTTCTGCTGCCCGTCAAGATGTTCAACATTGGCGTGCCATTTCAGGTGCAGTGATTACAGGCATTGATACTGTAATTGCTGATGATTGCCAGCTGAATGTACGTTCACTCCATAATATTGATATCGAGACGGTTGCTCAGCCAAAACGAGTAATTCTAGATCGGAGAGGGCGTTTACCGCTCACCGCTAAAATTTTAGAAAATCCTGAAACTGTCATGGTGATGGGGCCATATCGTCAGGAACTTGCTGACTTAGGCGTGATACAATTAGAAATTCAGCCTTTAAAAACACTATTACAGGCCTTATCTAAGCAATACCAAATTTATGATGTGCTGGTTGAAGCTGGCGCAACATTGTCTACCGCCTTTTTGCAAGAAGGTTTGGTGGATGAAATGATCAGTTATGTTGCCCCGACTTTATTGGGGCAAAGTGCAAGAGCCATGTTCAACGCAGATTTTGAATATATGGCACAGCAACTTCGTTTTAAACTTCTTGATGTAATACAACTTGATCAAGATATACGCTTAAGGTTAATCCCTACGCAAGAGAAAGTATGAATTCAGAGCCTTCGGTTTACCACAAACGTCGTCATGCAGCCCGCACGACAGACGAATATCTTTTTCATCAGCTTGTACCATACTTGGGTAACAAGCGCCGATTGCTCCACTTGATTTTAGAAGCTCTGGAAATTACAGGGACGCTGAATAGCAAGAAAAAGAATCCTCCGATTTTTGCCGACTTCTTTGCTGGTAGTGGTGTAGTGTCTCGTTTGGCACGTCAAAATGGTTACCGTGTGATTGCAAATGACTGGGAACCTTATAGCCATGCGTTAAATCATGCGATTTTAGCTTGTGTCGATGCACCAGCCTTTAAAGAGCTTGGTGGGTATCAGAAAGCCATCGATTATTTAAATCGCTTACCTGAGGTTAAAGGTTGGGTAACGCATAACCTTTGCCCTCGTAACGATGATGTCTATGATCCGTCGCGTGACCGTTTGTTCTTTAAGCGTCGTAATGGTATGCGCATCGATGCGATTCGCCAGCAAATTGCAACATGGCAGGCCCAAGGCGCAATCAATGATGTAGAAATGAGTGCTTTACTTGCACCATTACTCTACTCAGCAAGTTTTGTGAGTAATACCAGTGGTGTATTTAAAAGCTTCCATCAAGGGTGGGGCGGACGTACACAAACGGCACTAGAACGTATTGAATCATTGCTGTGGCTTACACCTAGCCGTTTTTGTGAGATCGGTGACCGTAAACGCCCAGCTGCTGAAATGTGGTGCGTAGATGCTCAGCATCTAGCAAATCAGATGAGTGGTTTTGAAGTAGATGTAGCCTATCTTGATCCACCTTATAACCAGCATGCTTATAGTAGTAACTACCACGTTTTAAATGCATTGACGTTATGGGATCAAGTCGATTTACCACCGCCAGATACCAAAGGCTATAAGAGTGGTATTGACCGTGCATGGCGTAAAGAGCGTCCAAGTCCGTACAACTCGTCTAAACATGCAAAAGATGCGTATGAAAAATTACTTTCAACCATCAATGCACGTTATATTCTGACCAGTTATTCGACCGATGGTAACATTGAGCCAAAAGATTTACTGATGGCCAATTTGGAACGTGGAAAAGTCACTTTACTGACTCAAGATGTTCCACGTTATCGCGTAAGTAAACAACGACAGTCAGAGCGCGCACGTGTGCTTGAGTTTATTGTGATTACCGATACTCATGCCAAACCAGGACCGCCATTACGTCAATTGTTAGGCCAGCTTTACCACTTTGCCGAGCTAGGTGGTGTAGATACTTCAGGTAACAGTACGCAGCTCGCACTTTGGTAAGCGCTGCAATTTAAGCAGTGTAAAAGATTTGGAGATTGAGCCATGTTTACAGGCATTATTGAAAGTTTAGGTAAAGTAGAAAGCCTGCAAAGTGTAGGTGGCGATGTGCGTTTACGTATTCAAACCGATTTGGATATGTCTGATGTACATTTGGGTGACTCAATTGCAACCAATGGAATCTGTCTCACCGTGATTGAGTGGGGTGACAATTGGTACGCAGCAGATGTTTCTCGCGAAAGTTTAAACCGTACTACTTTGGGTAACTGGAAAGTGGGTCAACGTGTCAATGTTGAAAAAGCGATGCTGCCGACAACCCGTTTTGGTGGACACATTGTTAGTGGTCACGTTGATGGCGTAGGTGAAATTACCGTAGTACGTGAAGATGCTCGCTCAATTTATTATGAAGTGACAGCGCCTGTAGAACTTGCTAAATATTTGGCAGAGAAAGGTTCTGTAACTGTAGATGGTATTAGTTTAACCATTAACCATTTGCGCGGTAATATTTTAAGTTTGAACTTAATTCCACACACAGCAGAACGTACCAATATTGGAACATGGCAAGTAGGTAGCAAAGTTAACCTTGAAGTCGATGTATTAGCACGTTATATCGAGCGTTTATTACTGGGTGATAAAGCTGCTGAACAGAAGACCGAGTCAAATATTAGTATGGCTTTCTTGGCTGAAAATGGTTTTTTAAAATAAAATTTTAAATCGCCAAAATAAAAAAACCGGACGCTTGTTCCGGTTTTTTTATTTTAAAAATTAATGCTTGGTGAGAGTAACCGAATGTGTACCGACCCATGGTTTATTGTGCTGGGTGCGTGTAATTGAAAACTCACCTTTTTCTGACGCTCGTGTAAGCAAGATTGAAAGTGAATTAAAGTCGTTGTGACTCATATAAAGTTCTTGTGCTGAAAATGTCCATTGCTCACCCTGATTAAGCTGCTCAAGTTGCGTTGAAATCTGATGTGGAATGTCCATTTTTACCCTCATTAATTTTCATAAATAACCATGCGTTATTCTAATAATTATTTGAACTAAAAGAATATTATGCATGACCATTTTGTGACAATTAAATGTCATTTTGATGACAAAGAGGGTTTTACAAACTTTACTTTTCTATTTTTTCATCAGAAAACTTAGAATTCTTTAAAATGTACTCAATTTCTTCTTGAGCTGCCGAATTTAGCTTAGCTCGGAAAGCCGTTACAGATTGTTCAATTAAGCTCTCAGCTTCAAGTTCTAAACGAATGCGTAAACTTTCAAGCTCAGATAAGATTTGATCATCGGTAATACTAAGTTTTACGCCAGAAGAGTAGTTAACTGCTGGTGTTTCAGGATTTTTCTGATAACGCGCAGTTTGTTCTGCAACTTCTTGTTCTAGGTGACTGCGGAAAGCTTGTAGAGCTTCTGTTTGTTCACTAAATTTACGAACTTCGTCTGCTTGTAATTCAGCAGCATAAGCTGCTTCCATTGCGCGCTTATCTGCAAGAGACTTTTCTAAAGCAAGCTGACGACGAATACGTGCCTGTTCGATTAACTCTGCTTTTAAGTCAGCATAAGCTTGTTCAATGTTTTGCTGTGACTCTAGTTGGGCCTTCTCGTCATTGAGTACCCAAAGTTGAATAGGCGTCTGAGGCTCTAATAAATCACAAATACGTGCCAAATCCTGTTGATAGGCATGACGGACAGCTTCAGGCGCATTTAACCATCTTTTTTTAAAATCTTGCCCGACATTTAATGCCACCACAGTTCTCCTTTGTTCAACAGTATCTACATTTTAGCGCGTTATAATTTAAAGGTTCGAGGTTCTATACCTAAACGACGATACATTTTAAATTTTTCTCGGCCAATTTGCTTGGCTGCTTCATTATTTTCAACAATTTCTATAATGTGGCTAAAATGATTCACTTGTTCAAGTGCATGATTGTTAAAATTAAATACCAACCAGCCTTGTTCAGATGGTTGTTTAGCCGAAATACATACGGCGGCGTCTGCCTGATCAATCCCATGTGCAATGAAACTGGTCGGATCAAAGCTCCACAATTTTTCATCAAGTGTTTGTTGTAACTGTACATCTGGGCAATACCACCAGATGTTTGAATGCTTCAGCAAAATCTTCCGACATAAACGGCAAGCACTATCGACTTGCCGTTCTTCACTGGTTTCAAACAGATAAAAGCTAACTTTAGCCATTCGTATTTACACGGTTAGCCAAGAATTGCATAAGTAGTGGTACTGGACGGCCAGTCGCACCTTTTGCTGTACCTGATAACCAAGCTGTTCCTGCTACATCTAGGTGAGCCCAACGATAGTCACGAGTAAAACGCTCAAGGAAGCAGGCCGCTGTAATTGCACCACCATGTGGTCCACCAATGTTAGCGATGTCTGCAAAAGGTGAGTCCAATAGTTCTTGATAATCATCAATCACTGGCATGCGCCACACACGGTCAAATGACTGCTCACCTGCTTGTTGAAGCTCAGCTGCTAAGGCATCGTCAGGAGAGAATAAACCGCTTAGCACTTTACCTAATGCAACTACACAAGCACCAGTTAATGTTGCGATATCAACAACGACTGCCGGGTTGAAACGTTTGATATAGGTTAACGTATCGCAAAGAACCAAACGGCCTTCTGCATCCGTATTTAAAATTTCAACAGTTTGACCACTCATGGTCGTTACGATATCACCCGGACGAGTCGCTTTACCCGAAGGCATATTTTCTGCTGCTGCAATCGCGCCCACCACATGGATTGGAAGGCGTGCTTCACATAATGCACGGATTGTGCCGAGTACAGAGGCTGCTCCACACATATCGAATTTCATTTCATCCATGCCAAGGCCTGGTTTTAAAGAAATACCACCTGTATCAAAAGTAACGCCTTTACCGACAAGTACGACAGGGGCTTGTTCAAGCTGTGCTTGGTATTCAAGAGTAACAATACGACCTGGACGCTCAGATCCTTTGCTGACTGCAAGGAAAGCATACATGCCTAAGTCAGCCATTTGCTGCTCATTTAAGACAGTCACTTTGAGTAAATCAGGGAATTCGGCAGCTAAAGCTAAAGCCTGTTCAGCCAAATATTCAGGGAAACAGATATTACCTGGACGGTTTCCTAAGTCACGAGCAAAAGACTGACCAGATTGTACTGCGTGCACTAACGCAAGTTGATTTTCATCAAGACTGGTTTGTGGACTAATTAAATCAACTTGTTGTAACACAAATTCATTTTTTTTCGATTTAAACTCATCATAACCATAAGCTGCTTGAGTTAAGCTTAAGGCGAATAAATAATGGTATTCGACAGGTAATGCAGCAATATCAATTGCGATATGCTTAAATTTATTTTGTGTCGATTTGATAATGGTTTGTGCCAATTTAGCTAACTTAACTGCTTGAAGTTCAGCTGCTTTTCCTAAACCAAGTAGTTGGCTGTGAGGTTGAGTGCTAAGCTGACCAAATAATGGCAGTGTCTCATTGAAGTTAGCTTTATATTGAGTCGCCGTAAGAATACTTTCTAGGTTATTGATTTGATATGTATTGAGGTTGCTTTGTAGCTGTTCTGAATCAACTAAAACCCACAAAGATTCATTAGATGTTTGTTCAGGAAAAGTTGTATAAGTTGTAAATTTCATGGCTGCCGTGATTGCCTATAGAAAGTTATGTTGGATTAAAACATTGAAACACTTTCAAGCATAGCGTTGCAATGTGCGGTTTTATATTTTTAACATTCGGGTAAACTAGCGTTCGTCCCGTTTAGCCTTTTGGAAGTATTAATTTGATTATTCGGCGTTATCTCGTCAAGCAAGTTGTCTCTACCTCATTGGTGGTCATTGCATTATTGACCCTAATCATGATGGGTGGTCGTCTGATCAAATACTTTGGTGTGGCGGCACAGGGGCGTTTAGATGCAAGTATTTTATTTAGCATCATTGGATACCGTTTACCTGAATTTTTAACACTCATTTTACCACTGGGATTTTTTATTGGTTTAATGTTGGTGTTTGGTCGTTTATATGTTGACCATGAAATGGCTGTTTTGAATGGTAGTGGGGTAAGCCGTCATCAGTTAGCGCGTTTACTCATTCCAATGACACTGGTTTATATGGTTTGTCAGTCTGTACTTATGCTATGGATGACGCCGTGGGGACTACGTGAATTTGAAAAACTAACGACGACCCAAGCTGTACGGACAGGCTTTGACTTGGTTCGACCAAGAGAGTTTATTTCTTCAGGGCCTTATACGATTTATGCAGGCTCATTGTCGGAAGACCGTAAAAACCTCAAGGATATTTTCTTTTATCAACGTGCGACCAAAGAAGGCAAGCCAGATGTCATGATTTTGGCAAAAGAGGCAACACGTGTTGAGATGGCTAATGATACAGCCAATGTTGTCGATCTGGTTCAAGGTCGCCGTTATGAAATATATCCGGGACAACCTAAATATACGCAAGCAGAGTTCCAGTCTTATCGTCTGCGTTTAGAAAATGATAAAGACGTCAAATTTGAAAGTAGCGAAGTAGAAGCACTTCCAACTTCTAAGCTATTGGCTAAAACTAATGATCCAGTCATTAGAAGTGAATTGGGATGGCGTTTATTTGGTCCGTTTACCATTATTGTTGCCCTAATGATGTCGGTTGCATTGTCTGAGGTGAGTCCTCGACAAGGTCGTTATTATCGTCTTATTCCATCTATTTTTATTTTCGCGAGCCTGATTGTGCTTATGATTGCGATTAAGACTCGTATTAGTAAAGGTGAATTGGATATTTGGGCTTATCCAGCGGCTTTATTGGTTTATGCAATTGCAGCTGCCTTATTTTCACGTAAACAGAAATTAGGGCCGAAAATCAAGAAACAGATCAAGCGAGTGAAATTATAATGTTAGCACGTCGAATAGTCGCCAAATATGTGACGAAAACCACTGCGCTTGCAATGTTTGGTACCACCATTGTCTTATCTGTTTTGCAAGTCTTGTTTACCTATTTGGGTGAGTTGGGTGAGTTAAAGCCTGACTATAATGCATGGCAAGCTTTTATCTATGTATTATGGGGCGCTCCTCGTTATCTATACGAAATTTTGCCTATCTCGGCCTTAATTGGTGCTGTGATTGGGTTGGGTGCTTTAGCATCCAACAGTGAACTCATCGTGATGCGCTCAGTCGGGATTAGTTTATGGCGTATTGTAGGCTGGGTGATGCGTTCAGCTTTGCTACTCATTGTTTTATCTTTTGCGCTAAGCGAGTGGGTTGTTCCCTATACCAATGAGAAAGCACAAAGTATCAAAAGCCATCGTTCAGTAGCGGCTTTAGGCGAAGTGAAAGGCTATTGGTCGCGAGAAGGGCAGCGCTTTATTTATATTGATTATGCAAACTCGCAAGGGAATCTAAGAGATATTCAGGTTGTCGACTTTGATAAAGAATATCACTTGCAGTCAGTAATTAATGCAGAGCAAGGAAAGTTTATCAAAGATGGTCAATGGTCTTTGCAAAAAGCCAGCCAGACCGACATTCTTACAGATGGTAATTCAATACAAAATAACCATGATCAGCAGTCTTTAGGGTTGGCTTTACAACCTAAATATGTACACATGGTGACTTTAGACCCTGAAGACTTATCTCCAAGTCAGCTCATTAGTTTTATGCGCTATATGGAGGAATATAGCCAAGTTCCTAAAACTTACCAATTGGCTTTCTGGCAAAAAGTTGCCTCTCCATTTTCATTGATTACGCTTGTATTAGTGGCGTGTTCTTTTATTTTTGGTCCACTACGTCAACAGTCAATGGGTTTCCGTTTGGTGATCGCACTCTTTATTGGTTTAGGCTTCTATTACTTGCAAGATTTCTTGGGTTACGCAAGTTTGGTATATGCACCTTCTCCAGCTTGGTTTGTACTTGTACCTATTATTTTAATGTTTGGTGCCGGAAGTTACTTACTTTACCGTGCCCGCTAATTTGAAAGAATATGAATGGCTTTCTCAATGATCTGCATTGGTGAAAGCCATAGGAAAAAATAGAGTCTTCACCGAAAATTCGGTAAGATATTGCGATGAAATTGTAGACAAAAGAGAAATTGATTATGACGGATGCAACTGCTGGCAAGATCCCTCACGTTCTGGTCATTATGGACGGTGTTGGACACCGTGAAGCGATTGAAGATAATGCTTTTCTTGCAGCAAAAACCCCGAATTTAACTGCAATGAAAGCAAAGCATCCAAATAGTCTGATCTCTGGTTCTGGCGAAGATGTAGGTCTACCTGATGGACAAATGGGTAACTCCGAAGTTGGCCATATGAACCTTGGCGCTGGCCGTGTGTTGTACCAAGATTTTACCCGTATTACTAAAGACATTCGTACTGGCGACTTTTTCAAACATGAAGTGTTGATTGACGCTGTTGAAAAAGCAAAAGCGGCAGGTGGTGCAGTTCATATTATGGGCCTACTTTCTGAAGGTGGTGTTCATTCACACGAAGACCATATTGTGGCAATGTGTGAGCTTGCATTAAAACGTGGTGCAAAAGTTTACCTTCATGCATTCCTTGATGGTCGTGATACTCCTCCACGTAGTGCTCAACCTTCATTAGAAAAATTAGATGCTTTATTTGCTCAATATGAAGGCAAAGGGCGCATTGCAACCATGATTGGTCGCTACTTTGCAATGGACCGTGACAATCGTTGGGACCGTGTAGAACAGGCTTACCGTTTATTGACTGAAGGTGAAGCAGTTCGTACTGCAAATACTGCAGTTGAAGGTTTAGAGCTTGCCTATGCAGCTAATGAAAATGATGAGTTTGTAAAAGCAACTCGTATTGGTGATGTGGCCAAAGTTCAAGACGGCGATAGCGTTGTTTTCATGAACTTCCGTGCTGACCGTGCTCGTGAAATTACTCGTGCATTTGTCGAAAAAGACTTCGCTGGCTTTGAGCGTAAAGTTGTACCGAACCTTTCTAAATTTGTCATGCTGACGCGTTATCAGGCAAGTATTGATGCACCTGTGGCATATATGCCTGAAGAGTTGAAAAACTCACTTGGTGAATATTTATCTTCTCTTGGCAAAACACAATTACGTATTGCTGAAACAGAAAAATATGCTCATGTGACATTCTTCTTTAGTGGTGGTCGTGAAGATGAATACCCAGGTGAGAAGCGTATTCTAATTCCATCACCAAACGTTGCAACATATGACTTGAAGCCTGAAATGAGTGCTTATGAAGTAACTGATGAACTCGTTAAGGCAATTAACTCAGGTGAGTACGATTTACTTGTTGTGAACTTTGCCAATGGTGATATGGTAGGTCATACAGGCGTATTTGATGCTGCGGTTAAAGCCGTTGAAGCAGTTGATACATGTTTAGGTCGTGTATACGAAGCTGTGATGGCGAAAAAAGGCCACATGCTTATTACTGCTGACCATGGTAACGTTGAGCAAATGCAGGACTACGAAAGTGGTCAGGTTCATACTCAACATACAACAGAGCTTGTACCGTTTATTTATGTTGGTCCAACACAAGCGACTATTGCAGAAGGTGGTGTACTTGCAGATGTTGCACCGACCATCCTTAATCTAATGCAGATTCCTGTACCTGCGGAAATGCAAGGTCGTAATCTGATTACATTATCTGCATAAGCGATAGGTGACTAAATGCTGCAACACAATATATATAAAGCTTTTTTTGGTAGTGTATTGATGTGTTGCAGCCACCTCGCTCTTGCTGCTCCTGTTGTAAAAGAAAAATTATCGCCTCAGCATGCTGATTCACAAGAATCTGAAGAAAGTTATGCAGAAGTCCCTATTGAGTCGATTCAGCAGTTTGTACAAATTTACGGAATTGTTCGCGATAACTATGTCGATGAAAAGTCGGACGACGCTTTATTTTTACAAGCAATTAAAGGCCTTGTTAGTGGTCTAGACCGTTACTCCCGTTATTTGTCAGCTGAAGAATATCGTCAACTCATTCAATATACCGAAGGTGATCTTGCTTCGGTTGATTTCGCGTTAAGTCCAGAAGCACATATTCATAAATGGATGATTCGTGACCTGAAGGTGGGTTCAGACTCATATAAATTAGGCTTAAGAAATGGCCAAACTATTTTAAAGATCGACAATCAAGAGCTTAAGAATCTGACGCAAGATCAAGTATTTGGTTTGCTTTATGGATCGATAGGGTCAACACTTCAAGTACAGACAGAAGAGTCAAATACCCCAATCAGTTTGGTTCGTAATAAAAAGATTGAAACCGATATTGAACCTGTCATGTTACATAATCAGGTATTGGTCTTAAAAATTAGAGTATTCCAGCAAGATACTGCCAATGAGATTAAACGTTTAATTGAAGAAAATAGTTCTTCGCGTTTAAAAGCCGTATTAATTGATTTACGAAATAACCCAGGTGGGCTGTTATCTGCTGCTGTTGAGTCAGCCGATTTATTTTTAAATCATGGCATTATTGTTTCTACAAAAAGTCGTTCGGAAGGCAATCAGCAATTTCAGGCTTTACCCGGGAATGATTTTCAAAATATAAAAGTTGGTATTTTAATTAATCACCGATCTGCATCAGCAGCAGAAGTTTTTACTGCTGCAATGAAAGAGCATCAACGTGCTTGGGTCATTGGTGAGAAAAGTTATGGAAAGGGCGTTGTACAAAAGCTTTTCCCTTTACCAAGTGGGGCAGCCTTACAAATGACGGTCTCACATTACTACACACCGAACGGTAATATGATTGAAGGGCAAGGTATTCAGCCTAATCAGACCTATCCCTTACCTCCAGAAATGAAAGAAGAAGTTTATTTAGATCGTGTTGCCGATCTACTTCTAAAAAGGAAGTAAGCTTTATACTTCCTGTTCAGTTTCAGTATCTAATCCAAATTTCTTCAAACGATAGCGTAAAGAACGGAAAGTCATTCCTAGTTTTTTAGCTGCTAAGGTTCGATTCCAATGGGTCATATTGAGTGCATTGAGCAAGATATCTTTTTCAATACTTTCTAAATAACGCTCCAAGCCCTCAGTAGGCAATTTCTTTACAGTCTGTGGAGCAGCAGTTACCGGACTCGGTAAGCTTTGAGATGCCGATGTTATTGGATGAGGAATATTTGCTCTTAAAGGTGCAGGATGCAAATGTGGTATATCAATCTTGGCATCGTCGCTTAAGGTAATTGCTCGCTCAATCATATTTCTTAATTCGCGAACATTGCCCGGAAAGTGCTGCTGTAACAAGTAAGTTTCAGCTGCTTCGGTTAATTGCTTAGGTGGGGTTTCCCACTCCATACAAATTTTCTGAATAAAGTGATTTGCAAGTAACAAGACATCTTCACCACGTTCACGTAGAGGCGGTAACATCAGGTCCATAACGTGGATACGGAAGAATAAATCCTGACGGAATTTGCCTTGTCTAACCAATAAATCTAAGTCTTGATGACTCGCACTAATTACTCGAAAATCAACATCAATTTCCTGATCGGAACCGACAGGACGAATCTTTTTCTCTTGTACTGCACGGAGTAGTTTAACCTGCATACTTAATGGTAATTCGGCAATTTCATCTAAAAACAAACTACCGCCATGAGCCGATAAAATTAGGCCTTGTTTGTCTTGCGTGGCACCGGTAAAGCTCCCTTTTTTATGCCCAAACAGCTCACTTTCCATGAGTTCGGTTGGAATAGCGCCGCAGTTAATCGCAATAAAAGGACCTTCACTACGGTTACTCAGTCGATGAACTAGGTTAGCAACGACTTCTTTACCTGTTCCAGACTCACCCGTAACAAATACCGGTGCTTGAGAGCGAGCAATTTTTTTAATTGCGATGCGTAATTGTTGAATAGGTAGAGAACGACCGATTAATAATTTGTTTTCTAAAGCACTCTCGGCAAAATCATGCTCTGCTTTTTGCCGATTCAAGGCTTTCTGTAATAACTGATCTAGATGTACTTGGTTGATGGGTTTGCTTACAAAATCAAAAGCACCTGCTTTTAATGCTGCAATTGCAATATCCATATTGCCGTAGGCAGTTAAAACCGCAATGGGTGTGTTGGTGTAATTTTGAGAGACATGTTTGACTAAATCTAACCCACTTCCATCGGGTAGGTTTAAATCGGTTAAACATGCATCGTAATGAAACTGTGTGAAGAGTTGTTTGGCCTGTTCAACCCGATAAGCAAGATGTGTTTTAATCCCCATTCGTGCAAGTGTCATTTGCATTAAAAGGCACAAATCTTCTTCATCGTCTACAAGCAAAACGAGTGGTTGCTGTTCTGCCATTTCCCCAAAAACCTAATAAAAAAATCAATATATTATTGGGCATTCTATTCTGAAGCATGCCCCTTGTTTTTGCTCTACATAGGTGAGCTTTGCATGGTTTGCCTCACAAAAACTATGAGACAAGTATAATCCTAAACCAGTTCCATTAATTTCGGTACTAAAAAATGGTTTAAATAATTGAGATATATCACGTTTTGAAACACCTTCACCGTAATCGATCACATCAATATAAATTTTATTTGTTTGTGAATGAATGTCGATCATGACATTCGGTGAGTCGGGGGCATTGTGCCGTAGAGCATTTCGCACCAGATTGATCATGACTTGTCTTAATTGTTTTTCGTCAAATAAAAATTTTAAAGAGCGATCAGAAATTTTGAGCTGAATAGAATGCTTAACGTCAGATAAATCTTCATCGAGTAATGTATTTATAAAGTAGTTTAAGTCAATCTGAATGGGGTGTGTTCTTTCACTACGAGCAAGTCCTAAGGTGTCTTGAACAATACTATCAATGCGTTTGGTCTGTTTGCCAATCATATGGCGTAAAGTATTTTGTTGTTCTGGGTCGCTGTCTTTAAGTAGCTCATTTGCTTGAACAATTGCAGCAAGGGGATTGCGAATTTCATGCGCAATACTTGCTGAGAGTTGCCCTAAAGCGGCAAGTTTGAGCTGCTGTGCTTGCTGATTAATTTGCTGGGCATCTTGTAAAATAAGCAGTGTTAGCGCTTGTTGCGGAACTAAAAGATGCTGCACTTTAATGTTAATAGAATAGGCTGATAGCCGAGACTCAAAAATAAATCGGTCACCTTCTTGTAAGTCACCAAACTTCAATATTTCAAATAAATCAGCATGCCATTTAGCCAAAGGATATTTTTCATTGGCAAACTGGGGAGGAATGCCAAGCAGTGAGCAAGCGGCCGGATTACTGACAACGATGTCGTAGTTTTCATCTAAAACTAAATAGCCTTCTTCAATTTGTTCTAAAATATAACGGTTAATATTTTGTAATTGATAAAGTTCTATTGATTGGTGAAAGGTGAGTGCTTCAAGTAATTTAAAACGCTGCACGGCAATTTGCCCAATACCATGCACCACAAAAAATAAGAAGGCCAGTAGGGCGCTGTTACCGATCGTGTTTAGATTATTGTAGTCGAACAAACTACCCACGAAGCGCTGGTAAATAACCGCAATGATCGCAAGTAAGGTAATGATCAAAGACATTCTTGCGCTGAGCAAAATTGCCGAGGTAAAGATTGCAATTACATAAAGTAGACTAAGCTGTAAATTTGGTTCGCCAACAGAAAAAGTCAGTAAACTCAAACAAATAACATCGATAATAAAAAATAAAGCAAGCTGGCGTGTTGCCTGAGTCGCAACCAATTTAAAGCATAACAACTGGACAAGGCTTAAGAGCGAATAGCCGAGTAGTGCGTAAGAATATAAAGCAGGGTGCTGCAAGCTATTGTCGGTTTGCGCATTGGTTGAAACCAAAATAATAGTCAGGCTAACCGCAATAATAAGACGGTATAAACCATACCAAGTGCCCAAACGAAAAATCGTATGGGACAGGGATGAATTTAAAGGAGAGTGCATGTAAGTCTGATTAGGGTTTGATCAGACCGTAACGAATCGCAAGATGTGTGAGTTTTACATCACTATCAATTCCTAACTTTTCAAAAATACGATAACGGTAAGTATTTACAGTTTTCACACTCACAAAAAGTTTATCGGCAATTTCTTGTGCGCTAATACAGTTGACGACCATCATTGCAACTTGCATTTCCCGCTCCGATAAAGAATCAAAAGGGGATTGTTGAGTATCGGATAAATAAGAGCTTGCTAGCTGCTCGGCAATATCGGCACTAAAATATTTACCGCCCTGCATGACTTTATTAATTGCTCGTACCATCTCGGCAATTGGCGCACCCTTGGTGATATAGCCTTTTGCACCAGCTTTTAGCAATAAAGATGGGTAGGGTTCTTCTGCAAGGCCACTTACAGCAATGACTTTGGTCTCTGGGGCTGTTTGTAATAAACGACGAGTTGTTTCTACACCACCGATGCCCGGCATGTTGACATCAAGTAGTACGACTTGCGGATGTTGCTGGCGAACGATAGCAATTGCTTCTTCCCCAGATTCGGCTTGTCCAATTACCTCAACATCTGCATGATCTTCTAACATACGGCAAATACCCGTACGTACCAGTTCATGGTCATCGACAACTAAAACTGTAATCAAGAAGACCTCCTTTCTTTCAAAAAACAAGTTTTTTGTTACATAAAGCAAAATAAGCTTGCAATGGAATGACAAAATTAGCAATCCTATTCTTCTATAGTGAGCGAATAGTTGTGCACAATTGTGTCGGTAAAGCTTTATACCTTATATCCCAAATGTAAGGCATAATGATAGTAAGCGCAAATGTGTGTCACCCTGAGTCGAGTATTGTGCCGTGAAAAATTCTAAAAAGTCTTTAATGCATGTGCTAAGCATGTCAATTTTGCTTAGTTTGAGTTCAACAAGCTTTGCAGAACTCGTCAATAACCCGTCCTCAGGGAGTACTGGTACTGCAAGTTTAAATTGGTCAGCAGCGGATGCTAGTCAACTTTTAAATGATGAAGATGATGAGCCGACGCCGCAAGGTTCAACTTCCGTAACTACAACTTTGCGTGGCGGTAATGCGCCAAAAGTTATTAGCTCTACACCTAGAGTTGCTCCAATCCGTGATACTGGGGGTTATAACGCCCAGCCGAGTGTCAGTGCACGTGCTGCACTTGTGATGGATGCACAAACAGGTGAGGTCCTTTATAGTAAAAATACCAACGCATCGGTACCGATTGCGTCTATTACCAAATTAATGACAGCAGTTGTAACGGCAGATGCGCGTTTAAACATGTCAGAAGAAATTACACTTGAGCAAATCGATTTTGCTGGTGCAAATGGTAAAAACTCAAGCTCAACCTTACGTGTTGGCGACAAGATGAACCGTGCAGAAGTTCTTCTGTTTGCTTTAATGAAGTCTGAAAACCCAGCAGCGGCAGCTTTAGCGCGTACTTATCCGGGTGGTCGTCCTGCATTCGTAGCAGCGATGAATGCGAAAGCACGTTCTTTGGGTATGAGTGCAACTCATTATTATGAATCAACTGGTTTAGACCCACGCAATGTTTCTTCTGCGCGTGATTTAGGGATTTTGGCGAGTACAGCATCTCAGTATGGTTTGATCCGTCAATTCTCGACAACACCAACCTATGACTTTAATTTAGGTTACCGTGTTCTTAAGTCAAACAACACCAATGCTTTAGTGCGTAATGGTGGTTGGAATATCAACTTATCTAAGACTGGTTATATTAATGAAGCAGGCCGCTGTGTTGTGATGCACACGACTGTAAACTCACGTCCAGCAGTGATTGTATTGCTTGGTGAGCCAAGTACACAGGCGCGTAATAACGATGCAACTAACTTATTAGGTTGGTTGAGTAATTTGCCAAAACGTATTTAAGTTCAATATTTTAAAAACGCTTCTACTAAGAAGCGTTTTTTTATAGCATTTAAAAAAGCATAAAAAAACGGCTGTATTAAACAGCCGTTTTTTATAAAAACTCAGATCTTACATATTAGATAAAATCGAATCTTTTACTTGGTCCATTGTTGCATCAATTGACAACATCACTGCATCAGCACATTGTTTGATTGCAGTGTCAGGATCTTTCAAGCCATTACCAGTTACTGTACATACGATGACAGAACCTTCTGCAATTTTACCTGCTTTAATGTCACGGATTGCACCGCCGATAGAAGCAGCAGATGCAGGCTCAACAAATACGCCTTCATACATAGAAAGTAAGCGTTGAGCTTCTAAAATCTCGCTGTCTTGAAGTTCATCAAACCAGCCTTTAGAGTCACGTACTACAGCTTTTGCATGGTTCCAGCTTTGTGGGTTACCAATACGGATTGCAGTTGCAACTGTTTCAGGATTTTCAACTGGAGCACCACGTAAGAATGGAGCTGCGCCAGAAGCTTGGTAACCTACCATTGTTGGTAAGCCTTCTGGTTTAGGACCAGTGAATTGATCAGTCGCAGCATCATAAACAACTTGTTCGAACTGATCAGCAGGTTGGTTTGCTACAGCTTCTGTATAACCCATCCAGTGAGCGGTGATGTTACCTGCATTACCTACTGGTAAGCAGTGATAATCAGGTGCACGGCCTAAAGCTTCAACGATTTCATAAGCAATGGTTTTTTGACCTTGCAAACGGTAAGGGTTGATTGAGTTTACAATCGTTACAGGAGCTTGATCAGCCACTTCTTTTACTAGACGCATACCATCATCGAAGTTACCACGGATTTGCATAGTGATCGCACCATACATCATGGCTTGAGCCATTTTACCCATCGCAATTTTGCCTTCTGGAATCAAAACAAATGCTTTGATACCAGCACGCGCAGCGTATGCGGCAGCAGCAGCAGAAGTGTTACCCGTAGATGCACAGATAATCGCTTTAGAACCTTCTTCAACTGCTTTGGTTACAGCCATGGTCATACCACGGTCTTTAAATGAACCAGTCGGGTTTAAGCCCTCATATTTCACATAAATTTCAACGTCTTTGCCAATAATACGTGGAATATTCTCAAGTTTAATGAGAGGGGTGTTGCCTTCACCCAAAGAGATAGCACGAGTAGTTGCCGAAACTGGCAAACGGTCACGATAACGATCTACAAGACCAGTATAACGATTGGCATTAGACATGATGGTGTTCCAATTATGAGGTGAAGCGGGAGAGGGAATCTTTCCCTCAACCTGATTAACTATCGAGCGATTCTAAACGAATTCTTACGATTTCGCCACGAATTGCAGGTAATGCTTGAATTTGCGCAAGAGCGTCATCCATTTTTGATTCAACGATTGGATCGGTCAAAATTACGATTGGAATGAGGTCTTTTAAGCGTGATTGTTGCATGATGGCATCAATACTGATTCCGGCACGGCTTAAGATGGTCGTTACATCTGCAAGTACACCAGTCTGATCTTCAGCATTTAAGCGGATGTAATAACCTGTGGTCATTTCTTCACGGCTTAAAATTGGCATATTTGTTAATGCTTCAAAAGCAAGTTGAGGAATTGTACCTGCGCCATCTTCTGTATATGAGATGTCACGAACAATATCAATCACATCGGCAACAACTGCAGAAGCTGTTGGGCCTGCACCAGCACCAGCGCCGTAGTACAGCGTTGGACCAACTGCATTTGCCTGAACTAAAACAGCATTTTTAACACCGTTTACGTTAGCAATAAGTTGCTCATCTGGAATAAGTGTTGGGTGAACACGTAATTCAATACCATGTTCAGCACGACGGGCAATACCTAAATGTTTAATGCGGAAGCCAAGCTCTTCGGCATACTTCACATCTTGTGCAGTAATTTTGCTGATACCTTCGGTATAAACTTTATCGAATTGAAGAGGGATACCAAAAGCACAAGACGCTAAAATTGTAAGCTTGTGTGCAGCATCAATACCCTCAACGTCAAAAGTTGGGTCTGCTTCTGCATAACCGAGTTCTTGAGCTTCTTTTAATACATCATCAAATGCACGACCTTTCTCACGCATTTCAGTGAGAATAAAGTTACCTGTACCATTGATAATGCCTGCAAGCCACTCGATATGGTTTGCAGCAAGGCCTTCACGGATTACTTTAATAATTGGAATACCGCCAGCTACTGCTGCTTCATAAGCAATTTGCACAGCATTGTCTTCAGCTGCTTTAAATAGTTCATTGCCATGTTCAGCGAGTAACGCTTTGTTTGCAGTAACAACTTGCTTACCGTGTTTGATTGCTTCCATGATGACTTCGTAAGCAGGGTGAATACCACCCATCACTTCTACAACCACATCTACATCGGGTTGACGAACGATATCAAGTAAGTCTGCGCTTTGTTTAATCCCTTCTAATTCAAGATCTGGACGAGGGCGGCGTGTTCCAACGTGGGTAATTTGAATTTCTCGACCGGTGCGACGTTTAATTTCAGCGGCATTTTCTTGTAATAGTTTAAGGGCTCCTCCACCTACGGTTCCTAAACCGAGTATTGCCAGGCGAACTGGTTTCACGTCACACTCCATATCATCATTTAATCATTTAGTTGAAGCTAGATCATAGCTAAAAAAAACGCCAGACTCTAGCGCTTTTCGTGCCTGTTCAATCAATTAGAGTGCGATGTTCGGAAAAGCAGAGTAGATCAGTCTTTAAACACTGATAGAAAAAGTATTAATTATTGGAAAAACAAAGCGCTGCGATAAGAGCAGCGCTTTGTTGAAGAGATAGCTGATTAATCATTCATCAGCTTAATGGATGTTATTTATCCAGTTTTTTAACCAATTCATCTGGTGTTAAGTAGCCACCCAAGTACTCGCCATCAACATTATAGATTGCAGGAGTACCATTTACGCCCATGTTTAAACCAAGTTGATATTGTTCGCGAACAGGGTTTTTACATTGCGCAGGTGGAATACTAACGCCTTGTACAGCTTGGTTAAATGCAGCTTTACGGTCTGCACTACACCAAACGGCTTCCATGGTTGGCATGAATTGTTCGCCACGTGGCCAAGCAATGTAACGAACCTCAATACCCTTTTCATTAATTTCAGGTATGTGCTCATGTAGTTTATGGCAATAAGGACAGCTTGCATCGGTAAACACATAAATCACATGTTTAGCCTTACCACCCTTGGCTGGGTAAACAATCAAATCTTCATTTTTTAAAGCAGCAAGGTGCTTTTTATTTTCTGAAGCTTGCAGGTTATCGCCAATATTATGTAGCTCTTTACCGCCTAAACGGATGACATCACCTTGAATAAGGTATTTACCATCACTAGTTGTATAAATCGACGTCATGCCTTCGAGATTTACCCAATATAAATTAGGAACTTCAGTAGGCTTAATGTCTAAAATTTTGGCGTTGATATTTGCATTCTTAAATTGTTTTTGCAAAGTTTCAATTAAACGCTGTTTAGCATTACGTTCAATAATAGTTGAAGCTTCCCCAGTAGCAGGTGCGGTCGCTGTGAGCGCATCTTCTTTTTGTGGTTTGTTTTCTTTAGAACAAGCACTGAACAACAAGCTAGAAGCCAAAGCACAGGCAAGAAAAATTTGAGATCGGGTAAAGGACATAGATAACCCTTATTTCATCAGTATTTATAGTCAGAAGCTGCTAAGCATAACAAAAAATCTAGTATGTATTGTTAAAACTTTCTTAACCTTTGTGAACGAAATCAAACGATTGTTTGATGAGTTTCAAATAATTCGTTTAAAAATTTTTAACCTCTAGGGTGATGTTTTTCATGTAATTGTTGCATTCTGACTTGTGCTACATGGGTATAGATTTGGGTGGTAGATAAGTCACTATGACCCAGTAACATTTGTACTACGCGTAAATCGGCGCCATGATTAAGTAGATGCGTTGCAAAGGCATGGCGTAAGGTATGAGGCGACAGCTCAGCCTGAATATTGGCTTGTAAGGCGTAACGTTTAATCGCATACCAAAAGTTCTGACGGCTCATGATTCCGCCATGTTGGGTTAAAAAGAGATAGTCAGTAGAGCTTTTATAGAGTTGAGGCCGAGCATCCTGCAAGTAGCGCTCTACCCAGTCACAAGCATATTGCCCTAAAGGCACCAAACGTTCTTTATTACCTTTGCCTGTAATACGTAAATAACCTTGTTTTAAATTGATCAGCTCTAAGCGTAAGTTGATTAACTCAGAAACACGTAAACCACAAGCGTAAAGGACTTCAAACATTGCCCGGTCACGTAAGCCTAAGGCTGTGGTAATGTCAGGTGCTTGAATAAGTGCTTCGACGTCTTCTTCTGATAAATCTTTCGGTAAAGCTCGGCCAATTTTGGGTGAGTGATGAGTCGCTACAGGATTATCGCTTCGTAATTTTTGTTCACGTAGAAACTTATAAAACTGACGTAAGGCAGATAAACAACGTGCAATTGAGCGTGGACTTTTTCCTATTTTGGTAAGTTCAATCAGCACATCAGAAATGTCGTCGCTCGACCATTTCGGCAAACTATTTTTTTTATGAAGTTCACTGCATTGAATAAGGTCAGATAAATAGGCATTTCGCGTATGCGGACTCACTGTTTGTGCAACTAAATAGTCGCGAAAACCTTGTAAAAAGCTCAAATGTTCAGGAATTTGAACAGGGCTTGGAATACGCGGTTTTTTATTTATCATAAACAATATCCTCTAAACCACTGTACTTTAAAAGAAACTTTAAGATTTGTCGATTAAAGTAGGTGAGAATTGAAATCTAACCTTATTTGGTAATTATTCTCATTTATATGTATACTAGAAGAAAAGGTTTAGGATCGGATGCGGTGCGTTTATCAGCGTTGAAAGTGAAGCAAGCGGCTACCATCACCAAAGTAGATCGGATGACACAAACGTCCGAGCAACAAGATTTGGTCGCAATTCGTTTGGAAAGCTTGGGCTTTGTACCAGGTACTCGAGTGGAAGTGATTACCAAGGGTATTTTTGGTGGTGATCCGATCTTAATCCAAATTGGCTTTACTCGTTTCGCTTTACGTAAGGCGGAAGCGGAAAAAATCGAGATTCAGTTAGAAGGAGTACCCGCATGAGTGATGCGCTACGTATTGCCCTTGTGGGAAACCCGAACTGCGGTAAAACTTCTCTGTTTAACCATCTAACTGGAACAAGACAAAAAGTTGCTAACTATGCGGGCGTAACTGTAGAGCGTAAAGTCGGTAACTTTCAGTTACCTTCAGGTCGTGCAGTTCGTGTACTGGATTTGCCAGGTACCTATAGTTTGCAGGCAACCAGTCCAGATGAAGAAATTACCCGTGATGTCTGCCAAGGCAAAATTGCCGAAGAGGGACAGCAAGATGCTTTTTTATGTATTGTCGATGCGACCAACTTAAAACTGCACTTGGGTTTGGTGCTTGAAATTATTGAATTAGGTCGTCCAGTTCTGGTTGTGTTGAACATGATGGATGAAGCGCGTCGTCGTGGTATCCAGATCAATACGCAGAAACTCTCTGAGCGTTTAGGTGTTCCTGTTGTTGAAACAGTTGCCGTACGTAACTCAGGCATTGAAAACTTATTGCATGCGCTTGACCAAGAGAAATATACCGTACCGCACACTGAACTGAGTGGTTTAAGTGGTGGGCATCATCAGAAAATCGAAATGATTTTTAAAGATGTGGTCAATTTTGTTGATCATGATGATAAGCGTACTGATTTTCTGGATCGAATTTTCTTGCATCCTGTGTTGGGTTTACTCAGCTTGGCAGTGATGATGTTTATTGTCTTTCAGGCGGTATTTGCTTGGGCTGAACCCTTTAAAGCTGCAATTGAAGACGGCGTAATCCCATGGTTAGGTGAATGGTTAAATGGAGCTATTCATCAGCCTGTGCTACGCAGTTTAGTGGTAGATGGTGTTCTGGCGGGAGCGGGTACAGTATTGGCATTCTTGCCACAAATTTTGATTCTTTTCTTCTTTATTCTGGTGCTCGAAGAATCAGGCTATTTACCGCGTGCTGCGTTCTTGCTCGATAAATTAATGTTTAAAGCTGGCTTGAGTGGCCGTTCTTTTATTCCATTATTGTCGAGTTTTGCCTGTGCGATTCCCGGCATTATGGCAACCCGAAGTATCAGTGATTCGCGTGATCGTTTTACCACGATCATGGTTGCACCTCTTATGACATGTTCGGCACGTTTGCCTGTCTATGCCTTGTTAATTGGTGCATTTATTCCAAGTCAAACTGTTTTAGGGATCTTTAACTTACAAGGTCTGGTGCTGTTTGGTTTATACATGGCGGGTATTTTAAGTGCGCTTTGTGTTGCCTTTGTGATGAAGTTCTTGCGTAAAGACAAATCACAACATGCCTTATTAATGGAGCTGCCAAGCTATCGTTTTCCTGACCCAAAAAGTATTGCTATTGGGTTGATGGAACGCGCAAAGATTTTCTTGCGTCGTGTAGGTGGGATTATTGTTGCATTAACCATTATTCTTTGGTTCTTGTGTACTTTCCCTCAAGCACCAGAAGGTGCAACGCTACCGGCAATTGATTATAGCTTTGCGGGTATGGCGGGACACTTTATTCAGCCTTTATTTGCACCGCTTGGCTTTAACTGGCAAATCGTGGTGGCTTTAATTCCTGCGATGGCTGCTCGTGAAGTTGTGGTCGCAGCATTAGGTACGGTATATGCGTTGTCTGGTGCTGATGATAATGCTGTTGCACAAGGGCTTGCCCATTTGATTAGTGCAAATGGCACAGGCTGGTCACTGGCTACAGGCTTGTCTTTATTGGTCTGGTTTGTTTATGCACCACATTGTTTAGCAACTTTGGCAACGGTACGCCGTGAAACAGGTTCATGGAAACATGTGGCAGTCATGACAGCTTATCTATTTGGTTTGGCTTATCTCATGTCATTTTTAACTTACCAAATTGCATCACGCATTTGGGGTTAATAGGAGGCGCTTATGTTTGATTACCTTATTGTTGCTGTATTGGTGTTGTGGAGTGCCATTGTTGTCTTTAAAAAGGTATTTCCTCAAACTTCCGCTTCAGTATTTCTTGCCCTATCAACTCAGTGTCAACGGTTGGGCTGGCAGCGTTTGGCGACATGGCTGAAGCCTAAACAAGTTGCTGGTTGTGGCGGCAATTGTGGTTGTTCTAGGGATGATGCTCCTGCACAAAAGTCCGCTCCAGTACAAACGGTGAAGTGGCGTTAATTTTTCTGTATAAAAAGCCATCGAATGATGGCTTTTTTACGCACTGACACAAAAAAAGTAGAATAAAAGTCAAACTGAAAAAGTATTCAAAACAGCAAAGTGCTAACATTTTTGCCATTCTGTCGATTGATAAATTGTGGGGCAAAAATGTTAATACAACGTGGTGGGTTAAAAGTTGTAGCAGGCTTGGGTATATCAGGTGTTTCTGCTGTAAATTTCCTGCATGAACAAGGCTACCAAGTTGCAGTAACGGATTCTCGCCCCACACCTCCCGGTCATGATCAAATTCCTGCAGATGTGAAGACCAGTTTTGGTCAACTCGACCAAGAATTATTACTACAAGCAGAAGAAATTATTTTAAGCCCGGGCCTTGCACCACAATTACCAGAGATTCAGGCCGCTATTGCTCAGGGTATTTCTGTAGTAGGGGATATTCAGTTACTTCGCCGTGCAACTGATGTGCCGATTGTTGCGATTACAGGCTCTAATGCGAAGAGTACGGTTACTACTTTAATGGGCTTAATGGCGAAAGATGCAGGTAAGAAAGTTGCCGTTGGTGGCAATCTTGGTCGCCCAGCTCTAGATTTATTAAAAGATCAACCAGAGTTATTGGTACTTGAGTTATCAAGTTTTCAGTTAGAAACCACATCTCACTTAAATGCTGAGGTGGCTGTGGTATTGAACATGAGTGAAGATCACTTGGATCGTCATGGCAACATGTTGGGTTATCACCAAGCAAAACACCGTATTTTCCAAGGTGTTAAAAAAGTTGTATTTAACCGTGATGATGCTTTGAGCCGTCCTCTAGTACCTGATACAACTCCAATGCAAAGCTTTGGTCTAAATGCACCTGACTTAAATCAGTACGGCGTTTTAAGAGATGCTGACGGTACACTTTGGCTTGCTCGTGGCTTGCAGCGTTTAATTAAAAGCTCAGACTTATATATTCAAGGTATGCATAACGTAGCCAATGCTTTAGCGTGTTTAGCATTAGGTGAAGCAATTGGTTTACCTATGGACTCTATGCTTGAAACTTTAAAACACTTTAAAGGTTTAGAGCATCGCTGTGAGTATGTAAAGACTGTGCATGATGTACGTTATTACAATGACTCTAAAGGAACTAATGTTGGGGCGACCCTTGCAGCAATTGATGGTTTAGGTGCTGCGATTGAAGTGAAAAAAGGTAAAGTTGCCCTAATTTTAGGTGGGCAGGGTAAAGGTCAAGACTTTGCTCCTTTACGTTCTTCTATCGAAAAGTATGCCAAAGTTGTGGTATTGATTGGTGAAGATGCTCCTGTCATCGAGCAAGCCATTCAAGGTGCAACAAAAATTTTACATGCAGCAACGCTTAAAGAAGCTGTAGAGCTGTGTCAACGAGAAACACAAGCTGAAGATGTGGTATTGCTATCACCAGCATGTGCAAGTTTTGATATGTTTAAAAGTTATAATGACCGTGGTCAGCAATTTGTTGCCTGCGTCAATTCGTTGGTTTAAAGAAAATATGATTAGGAATGTAGTATGGCAGGCTTAGCTCAGACCACAATCCAGAAAATCAATCATTGGTATGAACGGATATTGCCGAAATGGCCAACGGAAGTGACGCCACGTAATGTCTTGATTTTCTGTGTCGTTGCATTGTTATGTATCGGTTCGGTGATGGTAGCATCTGCTTCGATGCCTTATGCAGAATATATGCATGAGAACCCGTTTCACTATGTCATCCGCCATGCAATTTCTATTGCGGTTGCTGGGGTAGTGGCGTATTTGACCTACCGAATCTCACTCAATACATGGTTTAAAAACACTTTCCCGCTGTGGTTGTTAACTATGGTGCTGTTACTTGCTGCTCTGGCGGTGGGTTCGGAAGTCAATGGTTCTACTCGTTGGATTAAAATCGGTGGTTTTACCTTGCAGCCTACAGAAGTTGCCAAGGTCATGATGGCAATCTTTACAGCAGACTACGTGGTACGCCGTGCCAAAGAAGTACGTACGCACTGGAAAGGTTTACTGCGTTTAAGTGGTGTGATGGCAATTACGGTCGGTTTGATTATTGCCGAGCCTGACTTGGGTGCTACGATCGTTATCGTCATGATGATGGTTGGGGTGTTCTTTTTAGCAGGTGCGCCGCCAACACAGTTCTTGATTATGCTTGGTGCGATTGTCACGGGTATTGTGTTTTTGATCTTATTTGAGCCTTACCGTTTCCAACGTTTGATTTCGTTTACTGACCCTTGGGCAGATCCATTAGGTGTGGGTTATCAGTTATCAAATGCACTCATGGCTTTTGGCCGTGGTGAATGGTTTGGAACAGGTTTAGGGCATAGTGTTCAAAAGCTATCTTATTTACCAGAAGCGCATACTGACTTTATGTTGGCTGTGTTAGGCGAAGAGTTTGGCTTCTTTGGTATTTCGATTGTCATTGGCTTGTCTTTCTTGATGTTGGCTTGTTGTATCAAAATTGGTCACCGTGCTTTGAAACATCATTATCTTCGCGCAGGCTATTTGGCTTACGGTATTAGTATTATTTTCTTACTCCAAATTTTGGTAAATGCGGGTATGAATATGGGCTTAATGCCAACCAAAGGTTTAACTCTGCCATTTATTAGTTATGGTGGTACGTCTTTAATGATGTGTGCAGCTATGATTAGCTTGATCTTAAAGATTGATGCATCAACTCAAGAAGTGAACCCTGAAAGAGAAGAATCAAACTTCTAAAGTATTTCAGTTGTTATAAAAAGCCCGATATCAAATCGGGCTTTTTATTTATAGATATATTCCGCCAAGCTCTTGTCCGTGAGGAATTAAATCTACATTCCACTGAGCTACAGCTTGCTTGAGCATCAGTCTAGGCTGATCTAAATCAACGTTTGGTTGGCCTAGTGCTTGTATGGCTTGTTGTAGTAATTGAGGAGCTTTAGTTAAATCGAGTGCTTGAGCAAGATTTTGTTTAGAAAGCTTTTGTCCTTGATCATTCATAGCGAGTGGGAGGTGCATATAGCTGAGTTTAGGATAACCAAGGAGCTGACCCAGCCAGATTTGACGTTCGGTGTTATCTAAGAGGTCTGCGCCGCGAACAACGTGTGTAATACCTTGTAGATAATCATCTACAACTACAGCAAGTTGGTAGTTAATAATGCCGTCGCGGCGTTTAAGAACAAAGTCTCCAAGGTCGTATTGCAGATTGGAGCAATGACGTCCTTGTAGGCGGTCATCGAAACAGATTTGCTGATCTTGTACTTTTACCCGAATCGCTTGACCGTGGAAATCAAGATTCAGATCACGGCAGGTACCTGCATAGATTGCATTTGAACCGAGCATTTTACGGGTGCACTGACAAGCATAAACCAGACCCTCTTTTTTAAGTTGGTCTAATACACTTTCATAAATGTCTAGGCGGTCTTTCTGAAAGATAATCTCGGCATCTGGATCGAACTGAAAAGCTTCAAGTGATGCGAGTATATGGTCTTCACTACCGGGGTAGATGCGGGGAATGTCGGTGTCTTCAACACGAACTACCCATCGCCCTTGATGAGCTCTGGCATCACAATAGCTGGCAACAGCTGTAATGAGTGATCCGAAATGTAAAGGGCCGGTTGGCGAGGGCGCAAACCGGCCTGAATACGAAAAGCTGGGCTTTTCTTGAGTAGCTACAGCGGTCATATTAACCGTTATTTTGCTTCTCTTTAATTTCTGCCAAAGTTTTGCAGTCGATACATAACGTTGCAGTTGGACGTGCTTCTAAACGACGTAAACCGATTTCGATACCACAAGTTTCACAGAAACCGTAGTCTTCATTTTTAATCGCTTCCATAGATTGTTCGATTTTACGAATTAATTTACGCTCACGGTCACGTGTACGTAATTCAATTGCAAATTCTTCTTCTTGGGTAGCACGGTCATTTACGTCTGGCAATGCAGTTGATTCGTCTTGCATCGTATTTAAAGTACGATCAACTTCAGACATTAATTCAGCTTTCCATGCTTGCAGAATTTGTCGGAAATGCTCGAGCTGTCCTTCAGACATGTACTCTTCATTTTTCTTAGGTTGATAAGGTGCAATACCAAATAAACTTGCAGTTGTGCCTACGTCAGAAGTTTTAGGTTTCACTTTACGTGCACGTTTTGCAGAAGCTTTATCACCTTCTACTACAACTTCTGTATGTTCATCCAAAACTTGGTTGTGGTTGTCATTCGCCATAATAGGGCATTCCTCATCATACACGTATTATCTATACGCAAAAAATATGGTGATATGCAAGTGTTTTTATAGAAAACCATCGATGGATTTTTCCATCGGGTCGTCATCATATAGATTTTTCCTGCAAGATGATAGTCATTCCGACCCGTAAATATTTTCAAAACGTGTTTGCACTAGTCATAATTCTATATAAGCATATAAAAAATAGGGCTAATAGCCTGAAATATCAGTATTTATACGGGTTTTAAAATTTTCAAGTCGAAACACTTTTGTTTCAAAACTACCATCGTTATTCAGACGAATGTAACGATAACCCGGTGCATTTTGATCGAGTGCAAAATCATTACTAAACGGCTTAAACTGTACACTTGTGGAAGGTGTCGAGAAAAATTCGATGCCTTGCCAAATATTAAGAGAGTCTTGATGGACGTGTCCGCAAACTAAAGCTTTTACATTTTTAAATGGGCTTAACGTATCAAGAAGAACATTCGAGTTTTGAAGCTTATGGTGATCAATCCATTTTGATTTCATTGCAAATGGATGGTGATGACAAGCCAGTAAAACTGGATGATCTGCAAATTCCTCAAGTAGATTTGCTAAATTTTCTAATTGCTCCGAAGACAAATGACCATCCACTTTTCCCTTTACCGCGCTATTAAGCATAATCACCCGCCAGTTGCCTAAACCGACAACCACAGGTTCCTGATGGTTTTCGTTATGCAATGGAAAGTGGTCAACATTGTCATGATTGCCGAGAGTCTGGAAAAATGGCAGGCCCAAGGTTTGCATAAAGTTGAGGTAACGTTTGTAAGTAACAGGTGTTGGTGCTTGCGCGAGGTCTCCAGTATGAATAATCGCATCAGCTTCGGGATGTTGTTTTAATATCTGTTGAATAATGGCATGGAAACTTTCTTCAGGATTCATCCCCACAAATTCTAGCTGTGGATACTCCAATAAATGTGTATCGGTAATTTGTATGATGACATGATTTTTTTGTGAAAGTGTTGAGACTTGAAAAGTCACCGTCCTACCTCTTCGGATTTATTATCGTTTTGCTGTGTTGAGCCAGCCATTGTAATGCCATAATAACAGGGGCATTTCTTAAACGTCCGCTGTCGAGTAGTGTTTGAATTTCACTATAACTAAACAAATGCAGCTGAATATTTTCACCCTCATCATCTACTCCAAAAACACCGCCTTCAGCGGGTAAATTGGTTTCGGCAACATACAGATGAAATAGCTCTGAACATGCGCCTGCTGATGGATAAAAACTAAATAGATGTTCTAAATCCTGAACTTCACAACCTGATTCTTCAAGGCTCTCGCGTCGAATGCAACTTTCTGGTGACTCATTGCCATCTAACACACCCGCGATAATTTCGAGTTGCCACGGCGATTGAGAGTCGTCTAAAGCACCAACACGAAACTGTTCAATCAGGGCAAATTGTTGTTTTTGATCATTGTAGAGTAGTACTCCAGCCGCTTCAGGCCGATGTACAAGTTCGCGCTGCAATACAGGAGTATATTCAGATTGATTAAATAGACGATGTCGAAGGCTGACTTTTTCAACTTGAATAAAACCACGGAACAGAGATTCACGTGATGTTACTTCGACATCTTTAGATGTATAACTTGGACGCTCGACAATACTCATGATTCGATCAGGACGAAATCTATTTATTTCATCCTAACCGAGAATCATGGCTAGGCAAGTGTTTTTTTTGAATATTTACACTTTATGATACAGTTTTTGTCCTTGCTCTTGATAAACCTCTTTCATCGCTTTGAGGCCTTCTTCAACCTCTGAATCGCTATTGGTGAGATTGTTGGCATAGTCGCGGACATTCTGAGTGATTTTCATTGAACAGAATTTCGGACCACACATTGAGCAAAAGTGTGCAGATTTATGTGCTTCTTTTGGTAAAGTCTCATCATGCATGCTGCGCGCTGTATCTGGGTCTAGACTTAGGTTGAACTGATCGTCCCAACGGAATTCAAAACGGGCTTTAGACAAGGCATTATCACGCACCTGTGCACCCGGATGACCTTTGGCAAGATCGGCTGCGTGTGCTGCAATCTTGTAGGTAATAATTCCGTCTTTCACATCTTTCTTGTTTGGTAAACCTAAATGTTCTTTAGGTGTTACATAGCAAAGCATTGCTGTGCCATACCAACCAATCATAGCTGCACCAATCGCAGATGTAATGTGGTCGTAACCCGGAGCGATGTCTGTAGTTAAAGGCCCAAGCGTATAGAATGGTGCTTCTTTACACACTTCTAACTGCAAGTCCATGTTCTCTTTAATCATATGCATTGGTACGTGGCCCGGACCTTCGATCATGACTTGAACATCATGTTCCCATGCGCGGTGAGTCAGCTCACCCAGTGTTTTAAGTTCGCTGAACTGCGCTTCGTCATTTGCATCTTGAATACAACCCGGACGTAAGCCATCGCCTAAACTAAATGACACGTCATAGGCTTTCATGATTTCACAAATTTCGTCGAAATGAGTGTATAAGAAGTTTTCTTCATGATGCGCTAAACACCACTGTGCCATGATTGAACCACCACGAGACACAATACCTGTTAAGCGGTTTGCTGTAAGTGGAACATAACGAAGCAATACACCTGCGTGAATCGTGAAGTAGTCAACGCCTTGTTCGGCTTGTTCAATCAGCGTGTCTTTAAAGATTTCCCATGTTAGGTCTTCTGCAACACCATCCACTTTTTCAAGTGCTTGATAAATTGGTACGGTACCGATTGGAACAGGTGAGTTACGAATAATCCATTCACGTGTTTCATGAATGTTTTTACCTGTCGACAAGTCCATAATGGTGTCTGCACCCCAACGAGTTGCCCAAGTCATTTTTGCAACTTCTTCATCAATTGAAGAGCCAAGCGCTGAGTTACCAATATTGGCATTAATCTTAACCAAGAAATTGCGGCCAATAATCATTGGCTCAAGTTCTGGGTGGTTAATGTTGGCAGGAATAATAGCGCGGCCTTCAGCAACTTCTTGGCGAACAAATTCAGGCGTAATTTCTTTTAAATTTTTTGCACCAAAGTTTTGACCTGGGTGCTGGCGCATATCTACAGCTTCGCGTTGGCGCTGATTCTCACGGATCGCAATATATTCCATTTCAGGCGTGATAATACCTTGCTTGGCATAGTGCATTTGCGTGACATTTTTGCCAGCTTTAGCACGGCGTGGGTTTTGAATGTGAGCAAAACGAATGTCAGCGGTACGAATATCTTTTAAACGTTCTTGACCAAATTTTGAAGTTAAACCAGCAAGTACGTCAGTATCGTTACGTTCTTCAATCCATTTTTGGCGAACTGAAGGTAAACCTTTATTTAAATCGATTTGAACATTCGGGTCGGTATAAACACCTGAAGTGTCATACACCATAACAGGAGGGTTATGTTCACCGCCAAGACCAGTAGGGGTATCGGTTAAAGAAATTTCTCGCATTGGAACCTGAATATCGGGACGAGAGCCTTCAATATAAACTTTTTTTGAAGCGGGTAAGATGCGGGTTAAATCTTTTGCATCTTGTTCATGTTGTGCTGAAATTTCAGCAGAAGAAAGATTCGTTAACTGGTTCATCACATGATCCTTATGAATAACATCAACGAATCAAGCACGACCAAAAACGATGGCGGATTTATCTTTACGAGATAAATTAAGGGCTGTAAGTTTTCAGATGGCTTGATTCCTACGCAGGTCTTAACCTGATCAGGTTCAACGGTACTTGTGATCAAACTTGTGTTGCGATAACACGGAATTTACACAATCTCAGCGAGCTATTACTCGCGCTCCGTCAAGCGATTTAAAGACTAACATGTTTTAGGTTGGCTGGCATTGTCAATTTGTATCTATACAAACCGCATCCATGTGACAGTCGCGGTAGCTTTGAGTATTCCATGGTGACTCTAGTTTTAATAACTGCTCAAGCTGTTCATGCACAATCTGATAGGTAGATTTCTTTTGCCCATTTTCATCAGTTAAATCTGTCTTAAATTGAGTATTACGCTCATCTACAGGAGTGGCAATAAACTTCAAAAATTGTTGGGCGGGTTTTGCTAAGCTAGATTGGTTTTGTGTAGATAAGAAACGGATTTGTTTAAGCGCATCTTTATCAATCCATGTGTTTGGAGCAAACTCATCGGACACAGGCGTATTATCTAGACCAAAGAAAATAAAATATCGGTACTCATTAAATAATAATTTTGCATCACTAATAAAATAACTCTTTGGATATTTTTGAATAAATTTTTCCCAAAACAATGCACGTTCGGTGAGCTCTTTCCATGAAATAGCCAAAGCACCATCGTCATAGAAAATGTCTTTATTGTCTTTTGCCATACGCGTTAAGAACTCTTTTTGGTCAGCGGGTAGGGCTTTAGCAAAAACATCAACTAAATAGTTCGGCTGACGGCGATAAGTAAACATACCTTCACCTTGATAAAGTAGTTCAATATAGGCTTGGCCTTCATGTTGAATCAGATATTGATCACGAGTACTAAGCTGATCGAATAACTTTTTCTTGGTTTTCATTGTTTTTTTCGCATCTAATGGTTCTTTTTCTAAAATGGCATAGCCAAAAGCTTCAAACGCTTTTGCTGTTTTTTCATTATATTCTTGTTTTAGAAAACGCTGATACATGGCGGTTGAAGCATTAATCAGCTTCAGTTGTTCATCATTTTTTAATAATGGGACACAGGTTTTGAGTTTTTCATTAATTTGATTTAGGTCCTCTATTTTACTATTTTGATTAATCGTGTACATAGCTACCATAATTTGTAAGCAGCTACTGTCTTGTTTTTGAGTGGCCTTTTGCTCAGTTGATTTTTGTTCTTTAGATACAACTTGATCTTGCTCTGATGTTTTATTACATCCAGCTAAAAGTAGTGCGCTGCACATACTCATCATTAGAACTTTTTTCATCTTTATATTTTTATCAAAGTAAACATTGCTCAAATTATAACGCTTAAAAAGATTGCATCACTGTTAGAAATCTTTATTATTAGGTAGGTCGGTCTACTTAATTAAAAAGCTATGAATGATAAAACAGCACGACAGAAAATTCTCGATGCCGCTTCAACTTTGTTTTATAACGATGGCATTACTGCAACTGGCATTAACTCAGTTACGACTAAAGCAGATGTAGCCAAGATGTCGCTTTATAATAATTTTGCTTCAAAAGGTGAGTTGGTCGATGCCTATATTGCTGCGCGACATCAAGAGTGGCTAGACCTTTACCAAAACCGTTTAGCAACAACAAAAACAGCTAAAGAAGCTATTTTGGCCGTATTTGATGCCTATCAAGATCATGCGGAATTTGCTTATGAAAAAGGCTTTCGAGGATGTGGGCTATTAAATGCTGCTGCAGAGTTTCCTGCGAATAGTTCAGGGCGAAGTTCGGTAAGACAACATAAAGAAGAAGTTGAGGCTATTGTTGCTGAGCATTTAAAAAAATTAATACCAGACTCACAGCGTGTTAACTATGTGGCTACGCAGCTTTCATTTCTTTTAGAAGGCTCTATGGCAAGAGCAGGCTTAGAAGGTAACAGTCGTCAACTTCTATTAGCAAAGCAAATGGCAGAAGATATTTTAGATCGAGAATGCCCACATGATTAGCCTCATTAAAAATAGTAGTTATGGCGGCACAATTGCGATTTTAGTTGCCTCTGTTTTGTGGGGAACAACAGGTACTGCGGCCGCATTTGCACCGACACTTGGCCCACTTGCTATTGGTGCCGCAGCGATGGGTGGAGGGGGGCTTTTACAAGCTTTAGTTGCATCCCGAGCGATACGTGAAAACCGACAATTTATAAGGAAAAATCTTTTAATACTGCTTTTGGGGGTAGCGGCGGTTGGTATTTACCCTTTGGCTTTTTATTCCTCAATGCATTATGCCGGCATTACGATTGGTACTGTGGTTTCAATTGGTTCTGCTCCACTGATCGCAGCAATTTTAGAACGATTCTTTGATCGCAAAGCTTTGTCTGCCATCTGGTTTCTGAGTTTTATTTGCGGTGTACTTGGCGTAACGATGTTGTCGATGGGTGAAAGTCATGCAGTTCAAGATAGTACAAATCAATGGAATAAATACTTCGGTATTTTTCTTGGGCTTGTCGCAGCTACAACTTATTCGCTTTATTCATGGGCTGCAAAAAGATTAATAGATCGGGGTGTTGCCTCTAAAGCTGCAATGGGCATGATTATGGGCGGCGGGGCGGTTATTTTGCTTCCTACTTTGTTGGTTACAGGTGGAGGGTTATTAGAAAGCTCAACCAATTTACTTGTAGCTGGCTATATGATGCTGATTCCTATGTTTTTGGGTTATTTACTTTTTGGCTTTGGATTAAAAACGGTAAATGCCAGCAAAGCGACCACCTTAACTTTATTTGAACCTTTAGTTGCTGCGATTTTTGCCATTGTGTTGGTAGGTGAGCATGTTTCATGGTTGGGTTGGATAGGCATGTTTTTGATTTTTATTTGTATTTTAATATTATCAAAAACTCAGAACACTTAAAAAAACTAAAACTTTTAATGGCTTGAGTTTGATTCGAATTTTTCTTAGTCTTAAAGCCAAGTTTTATCGTTGATTTAAACAATGAAAATAAAATTAATGCTTGTGGCGGGTTTATGGAGTTTTACCTCGTCGAGTTTTGCTCTAGATTTAGTTGAAACTTATGAGCGCGCGAAACAAAATGATCCGACATGGCAAGCGAATCAACAACAATTTGAAGCAGATCAGCTCAATTTAGGCTTAGCAACGGGTGCTTTACTACCTACAGTTACCTTGTCTGGAAAAATTAATCGTAATAGCCAAACCGTAAAACGTTCAAATTTTCCAGGTGTTGATCAAGAAGGGTTGTCAGATGCTTTGGTGAGTAATACATCGACCACCAAACAAGCAACTTTATCTGCTCGTCAGCCTCTTTTTCGTATGGATGCATGGGAAGGTTATAAACAGGTTAAAACCTCGGTTGCCTTAAGTGAAATTACCTTAAGACTGCAAAAACAAGATCATGTTTTAAATGTCGCAGAAGCTTATTTTAATGTACTTCGTCAGCAAGCACTTACTGCTGCATATTTACAAGAAGAAAAAGCTTTGCTTGAACAGCTCAATATGATGAATGCCAAGCTTAAAGAAGGTTTGGTAGCACGTAGCGATGTCAGTGAAGCAAATGCCCAATATCAAAGTGCCAGAGCCAACCGTATTGCGACCAATGTACAGATTTTATTAGCTCAAGAGCAACTATCTGAATATATTGGCCCTTATCAGGATAAGCTTGCCGTACTGCGAAGTGATTTTACTTTTCAAAAACCTTATCCAGCCCAGCTTGATGATTGGTTAAGTTTAGCCCAACAACAAAATTTAAAGATTCAGCAAGCACGTTTACAACGACGATATGCTGAAGATCAACGTCGTGTGGAAAAAGCTGCACTTTATCCACAGATAGACGCAGTTGCGAGTTATGGTTATACCAAACAAACCCCAGAAACGCTGATTTCGACTGACGGAAAGTTTGACCAGGTGGGCGTAGAGATGAACTGGAATTTATTTAATGGAGGACAGACCCGAACCTCTATTAAAAAAGCCAGTGTAGAGTTAAATAAAGCACAAGCCCAACTCGATGCAGCCATTCGCCGTGCCAATGTTGATGTAAAAAGTGCTTTTATGCAGGTAGATACCGATCGAGCAAAACTTGAAGCAAGAAAGGCGGCAATGGACTCATCAGCACTTGTTTCTCAAGCTTCAAAAGCAAGTTATAACGAAGGCTTAAAAAGTATGGTCGATGTTTTATTGGCGCAGCGTAATGCTTTTTCTGCAAAACAGGATTATCTTAATGCTCAATATGACTATTTATTAAATGTACTGCGTTTAAAAGCTGCTGTAGGTCAATTAGGTGAAAAAGATCTGGTCGAATTAAACAGCTGGTTAACGTATCAGTAATAAAAAATGCTTTTATCTGAAATTTAATTTTGTCATAAAAATTTAATGATTGATGTGTTTTAATGCTCAATCATTTTATCCCTGCGCCATCATGTTGGAGGCTTCCCTTGAGTCCGAGTAATCCGGTGTTAAGCCATCATATTTCTTCTCAATTTAATGAAGATTTGCAAGATGTGAACACAAAGTTTATGACCATGGGTGGCTTGGTCGAACAACAGGTTGCCAATGCAATTCATTCTTTGCTTGATACAGATGCGAATTTAGCAATTGATGTTCAATTTAAAGACAATGCAGTCAATCAATATGAGCGTGATATTGATGAAGGTCTGACACTCATCTTGGCGCGTCGCCATCCAGCCGCAATTGACTTGCGTATGGTGATTGCTATGAGCAAAGCCAATACTGACCTTGAACGTATTGGGGATGAAGCTGCAAAAATTGCTCGTATTGCACAGAACCTTTGTGAAGAGGGTGGATCACCTCGCGGTTACATGGAAACCCGTCATATTGGTAACCAAGTACGTGTCATGATTCACGATGCACTTGACGCTTTTGCACGTTTAGATGCAGATCAAGCTTTACGTGTACTTTTAGCTGATGCGGACATTGACCGTGAATATCAATCAGCAACACGTACATTAATGACCTATATGATTGAAGACCCGCGTCATATTGCTCGCGTGATTAACGTGATGTGGGTTTTACGTTCATTAGAGCGTATTGGCGATCATGCACGTAACATTGCTGAACAAGTGATTTATATGGCAAAAGGCTTTGATGCTCGCCATACTAAAATTGAAGAAATTGAAGCGAAAGTTCACGAAAAGTAATAATTGAGCTGAAATATCTAAAGGCCTTGTTTGAAACAAGGCCTTTTTATTTTTTTAAAATAATAGATAAAAAAAATGTCCCGAACTTTGGGGGGAAGTTCAGGACAGAAAATCAAGTGCATTAAGAGAAAACACGACAGGGATCATGTCTCACTTGCTATGAATTGATAATAAGGTTGCAACCAATTCATGTCATGTAGAGTCCTGTGCGCTCTATGTAAGGCTTTATATGTTTGTGTAAGTTTCACGTAAAAAAAGGCAGGTCTATGTATATAAACCTGCCTTTTCAATGATGATGGGCTTAGAAAAAACGAATTATTCCGGCTTCCAACCTTCTGCTTTTTCAACGCTTTCATCATTATTGAAGAACTTCTCACGTTGTTCTTCAAGGAATTTTTTCGCTTCTGGATCAAACACGTTTAAACGCTTTTCATTAATCAGCGTAGTTTGGTGTTGTAGCCACTCTTGCCATGCTTGCTTAGAAACATTTTCAAAAAATTCTTGGCCTTTGGCACCAGGAAACGGAGCAAAGTCTAATCCTTCCATTTCCTTTTGATATTTACGGCAAAATACTTGTCGACTCATTTTGTATCCTTAAGCGTATAACTGTTCTAGACGTGTATGGGCACGAGCAATTGCAGCTTCAACTTGTTTTGGTGAAGTTCCGCCAATATGATCACGTGCATTTACCGAAGCTTCTAGTGTCAATGCTTTATCAAATACGTCTGCTGTGATTAAGTCAGAGAATTGTTGTAATTGCTCAAGTGTTAATTCAGATAAATCTTTTTCTTCAGCAACACCTAATGCAACCGCTTTACCTACAATTTCATGCGCATCACGGAACGCAACGCCTTTTTTCACTAAGTAGTCAGCAAGGTCAGTTGCAGTTGAGAATCCACGAAGCGCAGCTTCACGCATGATTTCAATATTTGGAACCAATGCAGGAATCATATCTGCAAATGCCATGAGTGAACCACGAACCGTATCGATTGCATCAAATAAAGGTTCTTTGTCTTCTTGGTTGTCTTTGTTGTACGCCAATGGTTGACCTTTCATGAGCGTAAGTAAGCTAATTAAGTCACCAAATACACGGCCAGATTTACCACGGATGAGTTCTGGAACATCTGGGTTTTTCTTCTGTGGCATGATTGACGAGCCAGTACAGAAACGGTCAGGAATGTTCACAAATTTAAACTGTGCAGAAGTCCAAAGAATCAGTTCTTCAGACATGCGTGATAAATGCATCATGATTAAAGATGCGGCTGCATTAAATTCAATGGCAAAATCACGGTCAGATACAGCATCGAGAGAGTTTTCAGATACCGCTTCGAAACCAAGTAATTCTGCTGTGTAAGCACGGTCAATCGGGTAGGTAGTACCTGCAAGAGCCGCGGAACCAAGAGGCATACGGTTAACACGCTTACGGCAGTCTTGAAGACGTTCAGTATCGCGAACCAACATTTCAAACCATGCCAATAAGTGATGGCCAAAAGTTACAGGCTGAGCAGTTTGTAGGTGTGTAAAGCCTGGCATAATGGTATTTACATTTTTGGCAGCCAAGCCTAACAAGCCTTTTTGTAAACGCTCTAATAAGCCCAAAATGTCGTCAATTTCGTCGCGTAGATAAAGACGGATATCAGTTGCAACTTGGTCATTACGACTACGACCAGTGTGAAGTTTTTTACCTGTAATGCCAATACGTTGAGTCAAACGTGATTCAATGTTCATGTGAACATCTTCAAGATCGATACGCCATTCAAAGTTTCCAGCTTCAATTTCTGCGCGAATGGTGCTTAAACCTTCAATAATGTCGTCTCGTTCTGCTTCTGTCAGTACGCCAACTTTCGCAAGCATGGTAGCATGCGCAATCGAACCAGCGATGTCTTGCTTATAAAAACGTTGGTCAAACTGAACAGAGGCAGTAAATTCTGCTACAAAAGCGTCTGTCGCTTCAGAAAAACGACCACCCCACATACCAGAGGTTTGGTTTGGGGCTGCTGAATTAGGGGGATTTGAAGATGTGGTCATGGTGGCTCAGTAAAATAAAAAAGAGTATATCACTTGCCGAAGCTCAACAAACAAAGTTGTTTTCTACAGCATATCGAAATCAAAATTCCTCCTATTTTTTTACGAAAATTGATCGTTGGCAACATTTATTAGAATTAATTATCGCAAGTAATGTTTTGGCACTGGTTTTAGCATTGGCTGAAGCGCAATCTTGGCATGCTTTAAGCGGGTTACGCCTTTTACAGTATATGATTTTTATTAACTGGGTGATTTTGTCTTTTTTTGCCTTAGTTGAATATTTTCAAAATTTTTTTAGTCAGCTTCAGCAAAAATATGCTTTGGCAATTGGCTTTGTTATGCTGCAAGCGATTGTGGTGGTGACTACCCTAATAAGCAATTTTTTTCAATTTGGAATTTTGAAAAGAACAACTTTTATAGCGCAGGACTGGAGCATTTATTTTACCAATGTCCCTTTATATTTAAGTTATGGAATATTACTCGGTGCATTTTGTCTGCGCTATTTATATGTTCGGGAACAATGGTTACATCAACAATATGCTGAGTTAAATGCGCGTATTCAGGCTATGCAGGCACGTATTCATCCTCACTTTTTATTTAATAGTTTAAATAATGTGGTGAGTTTAATTACGATAGACCCAGATAAAGCAGAAAGTATGCTGATTAGCCTGTCGCGTTTATTTAGAGCGAGTTTTCAAGAATTAAAATTGGTAAGCTTGCATGAAGAAATTGAGCTCAGTAAACAATATTTAATGATTGAACAAATACGTTTAGGTGAGCGTTTACAAGTCGAGTGGAAAGTGGAGCTTGATCCTTTGCAATTAAAGCAGGTCACGATTCCTTTATTGACATTACAACCTTTGTTAGAGAATAGTATTTTTCATGGGGTGGAACCAATGATGGGTAAAGCGACCATTGGGGTATTGGTTGAAATATTGCAAAATCAGGTCAGTATAGTCATTACCAACCCTTATACAGACGATACAATAAAATCACGGAAAGGGCATGGAATCGCTCTTGAAAATGTTAAGCAGCGCTTGAAGGCGTATTATGGGAATTCAGTTAGGTTCCAGGTGTATAAGGGTGAAACTTTATATACCACTATTATGAGCTATCAATACCAATCAAAATAATAAGTCAGTCAGAGTTAACCATAAAAAAATGGACCAAGTTAACGGTGACAAGGAGGATGAATGAAGGTGCTAATTTGTGATGACGAGCCACTTGCAGTGGAACGATTGTCACGTTTAGTTTCAAAGATGGGACATGAGGTTGTCGCAACAGCTCATCATGGCCAAGATGCCTTGGAACAGGCACGGCTTCATCAACCGGATGTGATTTTACTTGATATCCAAATGCCGGGTATGAATGGTCTCGTCTGTGCGGAGCAGCTAAGTCAGCTTAACCCTCGACCTGCTATTGTATTTTGCACAGCCTATGATCAGCATGCTTTAGAGGCGTTTAAGTCACAAGCACAAGCTTATCTTCTTAAACCAATTGATCCAGTAGAACTTGAGCAAGTTTTTAAGCAGTTAACCCAACTTACTCAAGCACAGCTTAATGCTTTGCCGAATCCTGAACTTTTACAGGATTTAAAAACACAAAGACATCAAATTGCTGCTAAAACCTATCGTGGGGTTGAACTGATTCCTGTTGAAAATATCTATTACTTTTTGGCAGATCAGAAATATGTCACGATACGTCATAAAAATGGCAGTGTGTTAATTGATGAAACACTGAAAGAACTTGAAACTGAATTTGCAGATCAATTTATCCGTATTCATCGAAACGCTTTGGTCTCAATTGCTTATTTGGATGGTTTAGAGCTTGTCAGCTCAGGCCAATATCAGGTTCGATTGCGAGGTCTTGATGAAAGACTTTCCGTTAGCCGTCGCCATTTATCTACGCTTAGAGAGCGGATACATCAGCTTTAACCTGTAGCTATCTTATTTCTGCTGGTGAGATTTTACTTGCAATTTTAAGGGATCAAGTTAAGTTTAGGGTGTATTGTTTGACCAGCCCATGCTTGAATTTATGAAAACCTTGAAAATTGCTACACGACAAAGCCCACTTGCTCTTTGGCAGGCAGAACATATTCGTGCCCGTTTACAGGAGCTTCACCCGGATTTAACGGTAGAGCTGGTCAAGTTTGTCACGCAGGGCGATAAAATTTTAGATACACCTTTAGCAAAAATTGGTGGTAAAGGCTTGTTCGTTAAAGAGTTGGAAGCTGCTCTTTTAGATGGTCGTGCGGACCTCGCTGTACATTCAATGAAAGATGTGCCAATGGCACTACCAGAAGGTTTAACTTTGGCAGTCATTTGCGAACGTGAAGACCCATTAGATGCTTTTGTTTCAAATACTTTTGAAAAATTTGCTGACTTACCGCAAGGAGCTAGAGTTGGCACATCAAGCTTACGTCGTAAATCACAAATTTTAAAACAACGTCCAGATCTACAAATTATTGATTTGCGCGGCAATGTTGGAACTCGTCTATCTAAGCTAGATGATGGTCAATACGATGCGATTATTTTGGCGAGCGCTGGTTTGAAACGTTTAGGGTTGGAACAACGTATTCGTCATTGTATCGAGCCAAATGTAAGCTTACCTGCTGTTGGGCAGGGTGCTCTTGGTTTGGAATGCCGTGCAGATGACAAAGAAGTATTAGCTTTAATACAACCTCTTTTACACCCAGAGACTGATGTGTGTGTACGTGCTGAGCGTGCATTTAATGCCTATCTTGAAGGTGGTTGTCAGGTACCGATTGCAGGTTATGCAACCTTGCAAGATGGCAAAATTCATATTGAAGGTCGCGTCGGAAGTCCTGATGGGCAAACATTATTACGTGCTGAAATGACAGATGAAGCTCACAATGCTCAGCAGTTAGGTGAGAACCTTGCTCGAAACTTACTTGAACAAGGTGCGGGCGATTTATTAAAGGCTCTTTACTAACGCCATGTTGTTTATTAATACCCGACCTGACTCACGTGCAGCTGAATTAACGGAAGCTTTGCAAAATAAGGGGTATCAGGTCGAGTCTTTACCGCTTTTAGAGCTGGTTGCTCAACCTTTTTCAGATTCACTCTTTCAACTCTATCAACAGCTAGTCGGGGCACAAGCGATAGTCGTTGTGAGTCCTACTGCTGTTGAAGTAGGTATGCAGTACTTAACGCAAAGTGGTTTAAAGCTAGATGACTTAAAACATATTCAGTGGATTGCGGTCGGACAAGCCACGGCGAATCGTCTCCATGAATATGGAATTGACGCGCATGTTCCAGATGTAGAAACTTCCGAAGGCATGCTCACACTACCTATTCTCTATAATATGCAGCAGATGGGTAGTTTGGCTTTTTGGAGAGGAGAAGGCGGCCGCCAATTTATGATGGATACTTTGCAGCAGCAAGGGATTCAGATTTTAAATTTTGTTTTATATCATCGGCAGTGTCCAGAAGTTTCATATTCAACATTCAAACATCTGACACAGAATTCAAATTATAATTTAGAAAAATGGCTTGTCTTAATTACCAGTGAGGCAAGCTGGAAATATTGGTTAGAGCTTTGTTTAAAAAATAATGTACAACCTGATTGTGTATATTTGGTTTTAGGACCACGTCTTTTTCAACTTGTTAAAAAATATCGCGATCAGCAACAGGCTCATTTTCACATTATTCAACTTGAAAATTTATCGCCTTCGGGGATGATTCATCACATTCAGGCATTATAAGGATTTGTATGAGAAAACTTGTTTCTATCATCATTTTGCTGAGCATCGCTTGGTTGGCTAAGCTCAGTTACGATATGTGGCAAATTTCTCGTACTGTTCCAGAGCTTCAGCAAAGTTTACTGCAATCGGAACAACAATATGCCAATTTGAATGATCAATTGGTGGCTTTAAAAAGACAAATACAGTCCCAGCCGAGTAGTAGTGTTCAAACAGCACCTTCAACAAATAATGAGATTATTCATTCAGGTATTACGCCAACGGTAGTCATTAAGCAAAAATTAGATTTAATTCAGTTTGCGATTGATCAACAGCAGTTTATTTATGCGGTAGATCATTTAACTCAGCTACAACAATCCTTGCCTCAATATGAAATTGCCCCAGCATTGCAACACAGCTTAAATCAGGCAATTGAACAGGATAAACAGGCTATACAACAATACGTAATTGCTCAAAACCAGCGTCATCAATTGATTGATGATTTATTACAAACTATTGATAAAAATATCCAGCAAGCATTAGCTCGGCCTAAACTTGAGATGGACCAATCCGAGTCGGTATCTTGGTGGAAGAAGTGGTTCCGCATTGAAAAAGTAGAAACGCCGTCTATTAATTTAATGAATCGAAGTGTGGTGCTGAAAGAGGTGCAATTAAGATTATTAATTGCTGAGCAGGCATTAAATCAAGGAAAAATGGCAGAGTATCAAAATGAGCTGCAATCAGTAATGCAGAAATTAAATGAAATGCCAGATGCGACCAGTCAGCAGTTGAAAAATCGTATTGCTAAAGTGTCTCACTTATCTATCGTGCCTGTGCCTAAATTATCGACTCTTGGCCTGCTTGGCTCATAAGGAGGACATATGAAACATCTCCTATGGGTTTATCTTGTCATTAGCTTGGTACTTTTTGCGGCCTTAGCTTTATTGAGCTATGGCTACGGTATGGGTTATGTCTATATCTACTGGCGCCAATTGCAATTGCAAACAAATGTGTGGGGATTAGTCCTTACTTTTGTCGTAATGAGTTTTATTGCTCAGTTAATATGGCTGTGGATTAAACGTTATTCTTCTCGTGAACAAAGAAAAAGAGAAAATATTTTTCAGTTTAAAAATCTTCATCCTTATGAGCAATTAGGTATCGTCTGGCTATTAGAAGCTGCCGAAGACCAACGCGTCTTTATCGAACGGGTTTTTACCCAGTCAGGACTTTTAAAAAATATTATTGATGCCAAGTTCTTGGTTTTAAGTGGAGATTATCAAAAAGCATTAGATGCTTTGGATCAGTCTCCACCTATGGCTTTTGAATTGGCAGAATTACAGCGTATTGAAATATTTTTAGCCCAAAATGAAGCTGAGCGTGCATTAACTCATCTTGAGTTCTTATATCAGCATCAATTATCACCATGGCTTGAAGAAATCGAGACCGCATATCAACAGCGATTAACTGCGTTATGGGGGCAGCTTGCTTTACAGCAACCATGGTTATATTTGCGTTCGATGAAATATGGATTATTAGACGCTGAGCATCGTGATTTATGGTTACAGCAACTTCTTCAACAGTTCGATCAAGCTTCAGTTGATGACTTACATGCTCTGCAACAGCGCTATCTAGATTTAGAGTCTGAAATTCAAACTCGACCTTATAGCAGTAAATTACTATGGCTAAAACTCTTGGCGCGTATGCCGGAAATGAGTATTCAGCATGAAACATTAACTTTGCATCTTCTCAAAGAGCAATTTGATCCAGAAGTGTTTTATTTGTGGTTTCAGCAGCAATTGCTTAAGCAGGTTCCTGACTATGCGGATGTTGAGGAAAAGATTAATCAATTTGAATCTCAATATATGAGTTTGCCGGTTTTAACATTTGCAAAATGGCATGTTTACATGGCAACTGAGCGTCAAGCTGAAGCAGAAATATTATTAAGTTTATACCCAGATAATATTTTAATGAGCTATTTACGTATTAAATCAACCTTAAAAGAAGATGATGAGTTAATCAAACAGTTAAACCTAATCTTTGAAAATGATGCGAATTTTTTAAAATTTAAAATTTGAGGTAAAAATGAAAGAACTGTCTGTCTACCCTGTAATATACGACCAGAAAGTAGCATGGGGAGATATGGATGCTTTTGGTCATGTCAATAATGTACAGTATTATAGATATATTGAAAGCTCACGTATTTTATATATGGAAAATGTAAATATATTGACCCCAAATATATATACTGTTGTTGCTTCAAGTCAGTGCAAATATTTAAAACCCGTGTTTTATCCAGATGTATTAAAAGTAGGGGTTCGCGTAGAGGAGATGCGCAATAGCGCATTCCGTATGGCTTATATATTATGGAGTGAGGCACAACAGCAAATCGTTGCTACAGGTGAAGCTGTAATGGTCTGTATAGATAAAATGACAGGATTAAAATGTGAAATACCAAATGAAGTAAAAAGTAAAATTATTGAATTAGAAAAATCAGTAGGACATGACTTAATACATTTAGCTTAAATAAATATTAAGAAAATATATTTCAATTATAATTATTAATGTAATTAAAAAGTAAATTTATAGCATTATTCTGACGAACTTGTCTTTCAAACTATTGCTTATTGAATAGATTATAAATACTATTGGTTATGATTTAATGTTTTTAAATTTTGTCTGTATTATTTGAATTGTCTGTAAGACTGGAGTATTTATTAATGAAACCGGATATTAGTGAATTATCTGTTGAAGAGTTAAAACGCTTACAAGAAGAAGCAGAAGCTTTAATTGCAAGCAAAAAAGATCAAGCAATCGAAGATGCTTATAATCAAATTATCGAGATTGCAGAAAATGTAGGTTTTAGTGTTGAACAACTTCTTGAGTTTGGTGCTCAAAAACGTAAGAAAACAACACGTAAATCTGTAGAGCCACGCTACCGTAACAAAAACAACTCTGAAGAGACTTGGACTGGTCGCGGTAAACAACCACGTTGGTTAGTTGCTGAAATTGAAAAAGGTGCAAAACTTGAAGATTTCTTAATCTAATTGTATTGCCTCTTAAAAAGCCAAGCGATTTAGTTTGGCTTTTTTATTTTAAAAAAAATTAAAACTTTTATTTTAAAAATGAAGTATTCAATAAAGTGTTTAAATTCCTAAATAAATACATTGTTGAGACTAAATTTGCATTTAGTAAGATCAATCGTCAATTTTCATGATTTTGTCATACGTACAACTTATAGTCTTTAAGAAGACGCCAAGCCTGATTGCTTGGTTTTTTTATATGAAGTGAATTGGCGATGTTGAAAAAGTATGCATAATGTCAGACTAGAGAGGAACTCTCATATAAGGACGATAATTTGCATGTTGGTAAGGCTGAATGAAGAAAAAGTCTAAGCAATGGAAGTGGTGGTTTTTTGCCCTCATTGCATTTTTAATTTTTATTATTTTACAGATTCCGGCGACTTGGCTTATCTCTAAATTTTCAAAGAATAATCAAACTGTCCATAATGTAAGTGGCAATATCTGGCAGGGGCAAGCTGACTGGCATCGTGGTGCTTTACGAGGAACCATCCACTGGAAAACCAGACCGCTAGATTTACTTTTATTACGCTTTGCTGCAGATGTTGATATTCATAGTGGTAATACGCAATTAGCAGGAATCATGGCATATGGTTTTGGCAAAAAAGTAATTGTACGAAATATGAATGGTCAAGTTGCTCCAGAAACACTGAAGCAGATTGTGAACTGGCAATGGCCTGTAAACAGCATTCAACTTAAAGATATCCAACTTAATTATAAAAAAGAGCAGGGCTTTGCAGCGGTTGATGGGCAATTGCATTGGGGTGGCGGAGCACTAGTTTATAATATTGGTGATCGTCAAGATCGTATGAACATGCCTTCTTTAAGTGGGCAGTTGGCTGACCACAATGGACAGCTACAAGTTGACATCCGTGATCAGCGAAATCAAAAAATGGCGAATCTTTTACTTGATGCCAATATGATGCTTGATGTTCAACTCACACAGCGTTTATTGCTTAATGTTCCATCTTATGACGGAAAAGCTGGTTTAGATACTTTTGTCATTAGTTCTCGCCAACCATTATTACAAGGTGGTAACTAATGAAAGCATGGCTTGATAAATTACAGCAATTACAATGGCAAAAATTAGATCGACTCAGTGTAGTCGTCTTAGCCATTTTAATTTTATGGTTGTGTTGGAAATTGGCTTCATTTTTTTGGTTGGTGATTGCTCCTCCACAAATGATGCAGTTTGATCGGGTAGAACTCGGTTCCCAGCAGCCACAAATACCAAACATTAGTACTTTTTCACTTTTTAATGAACCTTCTGCCAATGCGGCTCAGGAAAATGTGAATCTAGAATTACAAGGCGTGATGGTGGGTTATCCAAACCGCTTTTCTTCAGCTGTTATTAAAATTGATAATACTGCTGAGCGTTATCGAGTTGGTGAAACTATTGGTTCTACTTCTTACCAACTGGCAGAAGTTTATTGGGATCATGTGGTATTGCGTCAAGGAAATGGCAGTAGTCGCGAACTTGAGTTTAAAGGTTTGCCAAATGGTTTATATCAACCTATGACGCCAGATGCTTCACAACAACAACCTGCTGCTACACCGTCTCAACCTACGGCATCTGTAAATACGACTCAACAGGCTCTAGGGCAAGCGATTCAGCAGATGCAAGGTAACCGAGAGCAGTACCTCAAAGATATGGGGGTCAGTGGCAACTCAAGTGAAGGTTATGAAGTTACAGAACGTACACCGTCTGCGCTTAGAAATAAGTTAGGTTTAAGGCCTGGCGATCGAATTGTCTCTTTAAATGGTCAAACGGTTGGGCAAGGGCAAACGGATGTGCAATTACTTGAACAAGCTCGTAGAGCAGGACAAGTAAAAATAGAAATAAAACGTGGTGATCAAGTGATGACCATACAACAAAATTTTTAGTGATAACACGTCACCATAAGAGTTAGGAAATATCGCGAGTTATGGCTTTATTGAATCATCAACGTCCACTTTGGGCATTACTTGCAGCAGCCCCATTGATTGCGACAGTGAGTAGCAGTGCCTATGCCCAAACATGGAAGATCAATTTACGTGATGCTGACTTAACTGCCTTTATTAATGAAGTTGCAGACATTACAGGAAAGAACTTCGCTGTAGATCCAAGAGTGCGTGGTAATGTCACAGTCATTTCGAATAAACCATTAAATAAAGATGAGGTTTATGACCTATTTCTTGGGGTTTTAAATGTAAATGGGGTTGTTGCGATTCCTTCTGGTAATACGATTAAGCTTGTGCCAGATAGCAATGTTAAAAACTCAGGAATTCCTTACGATTCTCGAAATAAAGTTCGCGGTGATCAAATCGTTACACGAGTGATTTGGCTTGAAAATACCAATCCAAATGACTTAATTCCAGCACTGCGCCCTTTAATGCCTCAATTTGCGCATATGGCTGCGATTGCAGGGACTAATGCACTAATTGTTTCGGACCGTGCGGCAAATATCTATCAGCTTGAAAATATTATCCGTAACTTAGACGGAACTGGGCAGAACGATATTGAAGCCATCAACCTTCAGTCGAGCCAAGCAGAAGAAATTATCACTCAACTTGAAGCGATGAGTGCAACAGGAGCATCGAAAGATTTCAGTGGTGCTCGTATTCGTATTATTGCTGATAATCGAACCAACCGTATTTTAGTCAAAGGCGATCCAGGAACACGTAAGCGTATTCGCCACATGATTGAAATGCTGGATGTACCTTCTGCTGACCGTTTAGGTGGTTTAAAAGTTTTCCGTTTGAAATACGCAAGTGCTAAAAGCCTGTCAGAAATTTTGCAAGGTTTAGTCACTGGTCAGGCAGTATCTTCATCGAGTAATAACAAGAATTCATCTAACTCATCGAATACGATGAATAATTTGATTGGGAATAATCAGAACTCTGGTTCAAACACATCAGGTTCAAATGGCAGTTCAATATCTACTCCATCAATTAACCTAAATGGTAATTCAAACAATAATAATCAGAACAATATCTCTAGCTTTAGCCAAAATGGTGTAAGCATCATTGCAGATAGTGCTCAAAACTCATTGGTTGTTAAGGCTGATCCACAATTAATGCGTGAAATTGAATCAGCGATTCAACAACTAGACGTTCGTCGTCAACAAGTGCTTATTGAGGCCGCAATTATTGAAGTATCTGGAGATGATGCAGATCAACTTGGAATTCAATGGGCACTCGGTGATTTATCTAGTGGGATTGGTTTACTTAGCTTTAGTAATGTAGGGGCGAGTTTATCTTCTATCGCTGCTGGTTATTTATCGGGTGGTTCGGCTGGAGCTGCATCTGCTATCGCTAATGGAGCTAATAAAGGTAATGGTGCAACTTTAGGATTGGGTAATTTTGATAACTCTCGTAAGGCCTATGGTGCATTAATTCAGGCTCTCAAAGCCAATACAAAATCAAACTTACTTTCTACACCATCTATCGTGACGATGGATAATGAAGAGGCTTATATTGTTGTAGGTCAGAACGTTCCATTTGTCACTGGGTCGGTCACTACCAATAGTACAGGTATCAATCCCTATACAACTGTTGAACGCAAAGATGTTGGTGTGACATTAAAAGTTGTTCCACATATTGGTGAAGGCGGTACGGTTCGTCTGGAGGTAGAGCAAGAAGTCTCTGCTGTTCAAGATAGTCGTGGACAAGCAGCTGACTTGGTGACGAGTAAGCGTGCTATTAAAACGGCTGTTTTAGCTGAACATGGACAAACTGTAGTGCTTGGTGGTTTGGTATCAGATGACACATCACTTTCAAGACAAGGCATACCTGGATTAAGCAGTATCCCTTATGTTGGACGATTGTTCCGATCAGATAACAGAAGTAATGTAAAACGTAATCTTCTCGTCTTTATTCACCCGACGATTGTTGGTGACGCAAATGATGTACGTCGTTTGACTCAGCAGCGCTATAACCAGCTGTATAGCCTGCAATTAGCTATGGATAAGAACGGTAATTTTGCAAAACTACCTGAGCAGGTTGATGATGTTTACAATCAAAAAATGACACCTCCAGGTATTATTTCTCAGCCAAAAAATTATCAACAAGTTCCTTCAGGCGGAAAAACGACGACAGTAATAACCCCCGTAGCAGTAGAGCCAGCAGTTCAAAAGCAAACTTTGCAATTACCTGATCCAGAAGTGAATCGAACTAAAAATACAGTAACAACTACGACACTGCGTCCAAGCACAGTGCCGTAGTAGCATGTTATGATTGATAAAAAATGAATAGGACATAGGCATGACTTGGAAACTACAAGCAATTACTGGTGAATTTACTGGTCAAGAAATTAGTGTTGATCGTGATATGTTGGTGGGACGTCACCAAGATGCCGATTTGCTATTACAAGCCGCTGAAATTTCACGTCGCCATGCAGCATTGCTTTTAAAAGACCAATTGCTATGGGTACAAGACCTTAATTCATCAAATGGTACGTTTGTAAACGATATTCGTATTGAGCAAGAAAAGCAGCTTCATGATGGCGATATTGTTCAGTTTGCGAGTTTTAAATTCTCAGTTTTAGCACCTGCTCAAGAAAATCTCGATTTACCTGAAATTGAAGCAGAACCAGTGCAAACCGCTGCACCAACACAAGACTTAAGTGATCAAGGAATGCCAAGCCTTGCAGAGCGTGCTGCAGAAACAGAAGTTCGCCGCGATGGTATGCCGCAGAATGTTTCTATACCAAAGCCTGCACCTATTCCAGAGGGTGTGGATGTCAATGTAAAACAACCATCACCTGTTACTTTTGATGAGCCTGTTTCTCGTGTTGCTGAAGAAAAAGAGCAGCAGAAGAATGCTTCGGTTGGTTTAATCACTATTATTATTTTAGTGATTTTGGCTGTATTAGCATGGTTATTCTTTAAATAATTCGTTGGTGCTTTTACAATCAAGGCATGCTAAACGCATGCCTTTTTAATTTTGAGTAGAAGAAAATGTCTGTTGCACAACTAAGTAAGCGCGATTTAATTTTATTTGATCTGGATGGAACCTTGGTGGATTCCGCTGCCGATTTATATCGGTCTATGAATTTAAGTCTGCAAACACTCGGTTGGCCATTAGTAACAGAAGCACAAATACGTGAATGGGTAGGTAAGGGTGCTTCAAAACTTTGTGAAAGTGTCTTGCTTCATTTGTTTGGGAAACTAGATGCTGAACAACATAAAATTTTACTGCAAAAGTTTCTAGACATATATGGTGCAGAGCTTTGTGTGAATACTCAAATTTACCCTGGTGTACCTGAATTTTTAAAACATTGCCAAACTTTGAATATTAAAATGGCATGTGTGACCAATAAGCCTGTCAAACTTGCTCAAGGGTTACTAGATGCATTAGAGCTTTCTCCTTATTTCCAAGTTGTACTTGGAGGAGATAGCTTACCTGAAAGAAAACCACACCCACTGCCATTATTACATTGCATGGAAAGCCTAAAAACATCTGCTTCACAATCGTTAATGATTGGTGACTCAAGTAATGATATTGAAGCTGCACGCCGTGCCGGAATTGATTGTATTGTGGTTAGCTATGGCTATAATCATGGAGAAAATATCTATGATTGCCAACCTCAGCAAGTTGTTGATAGTCTTGCTGAGTTAATTGTCTAATGAAGAAAATGGAGATAAGAATGAATAAGCGTATGGTTTTTCGATGGCGTGTCTAAATCGAATCTAGAAAAACACACTTTTAAATCGAAACCATATTAGAGATGATTCATGACAACATTAGCGCAATTTGAGCAACTTAAGGCTGCTGGCTACAACACTATTCCAGTTTATCGCCAACGCTTGGCAGATACAGAAACCCCATTATCAGTTTTTGCCCGCTTTAAAGACCAAACACAAGCTTACTTATTTGAGTCGGTTGAGGGTGGAGAGAATTGGGCGCGCTACTCTATGATCGGATTGGGTGAATCGACAGTTTTTTCCTGCAATGCTGGTGTTTTATCTATACAGCATGCTGATGGGTCAATTACACAACAAGATTGTCTAGATCCGTTCCAATACATTCGTGAATTCCAAAAACAATTTAAAGTACCTCCAGCCGAGCTCTTACCGGATTTGCCAACCTTTACTGGCGGATTAGTAGGTTATTTGGGTTATGATGCAGTCCGCTATATCGAGCCACGTTTAAAGAATGTTCCTACAGCCGATCCAATTACGCTTCCAGATTTGTGGTTGATGCTTTCAAAAACAGTTATCGTTTTTGACAATCTTAAAGATACGTTATTTTTAATTGTTCATGCGGATGCAGAGCAGAGTAATGCCTATGCTGATGCACAGCAAAAATTAGATCAATTAGAACAACTGTTGGCTACACCAGTCAGTTTACAAGCGAAGCCACATACACCTCCTCATTTTGAATCTATTACTGGTAAAGCAAAATTCTTAGAGACAGTAGAAAAAGTTAAAGAATACATCCGTGCTGGTGATGTGATGCAAGTTGTTCCAGGGCAGCGCATGGTTTCTGATTTTGATGGTGAAGCTTTACAGGTTTACCGTGCATTACGTCATTTAAATCCTTCGCCTTATTTATTCTTGGTACAAGGGCAAACGATTACTGATAAGAAACCATTTCATATTGTTGGTTCTTCACCAGAAATTTTATCTCGTTTAGAAAACGGCATTGCTACAGTTCGGCCTTTAGCGGGAACCAGACCACGCGGCAAAACTAAAGAAGAAGATATTGCACTAGAAAAAGATTTGCTTTCTGACGAAAAAGAGATTGCTGAACATTTAATGTTGATTGATCTTGGTCGAAATGATGTGGGACGCGTATCAAAAATAGGTAAGGTCCAAGTAACGGATCAAATGGTGATTGAGCGCTATTCACATGTCATGCATATTGTTTCAAATGTACAAGGCGAAGTGCGTGATGATATCGACGCGCTTGACGTGTTTAAAGCGACATTCCCAGCAGGAACGTTATCGGGCGCCCCAAAAATTCGTGCAATGGAAATTATTGATGAAGTAGAGCCTGTGAAACGAGGTGTCTTTGGTGGAGCAGTGGGATATTTAGGTTGGCATGGTGAAATGGATATGTCGATTGCAATCCGTACTTGCGTTATCCGTGATAAAAAAGTGTATGTGCAAGCTGGAGCAGGGCTCGTTGCTGACTCAAATCCAGAATCTGAGTGGAATGAAACCCAAATAAAAGCTCGCGCAGTGATCAAAGCGGTTGAATTATCATCAAACGGATTGATTTTATGAGTTTTTAGCGGTTTTTTTTAAAAAACCGCTTGCATCGTTTGGAAGTTTTGCTAAACTGCACACCGTTCCGATACGAAACGTACGAAACACTAAGAAACGCCGGCATAGCTCAGTTGGTAGAGCAACTGACTTGTAATCAGTAGGTCCACAGTTCGAATCCGTGTGCCGGCACCATTTTAAAGTGTTAAGTTGAATGAGTAAAGAACAGCACTGTAGATAAGTGCGATATTGGTGAGATTCCCGAGCGGCCAAAGGGGGCAGACTGTAACTCTGTTGCGAAAGCTTCGAAGGTTCGAATCCTTCTCTCACCACCATCCTAAACTTCGAATGAAGTGGTTATTACCAACGTTGCGGGAGTAGCTCAGTTGGTAGAGCGGCAGCCTTCCAAGCTGCATGTCGCGAGTTCGATCCTCGTCTCCCGCTCCATCGAAGGATAGTCGCTCTTATAGCTCAGTGGTAGAGCACTCCCTTGGTAAGGGAGAGGTCTCGAGTTCAAATCTCGATAAGAGCTCCAGATATTAAAGTTTGAGTGGATTTCCACAAAGTTTTCAAAAAGCAGGCTATATAGTCTGCTTTTCAAGTATTGGGTGTCTGTTTTTTAGGCGATATGTCGATAAGCTGAGTTAGCTCAGTGCCATTTGTAGTTGGTTCGACGTAAACGAGGAAGATCATCATGGCTAAAGCCAAGTTTGAACGTAATAAACCACACGTAAACGTGGGTACAATCGGTCACGTTGACCATGGTAAAACAACTTTAACTGCTGCGATTGCAACTATTTGTGCAAAAACTTACGGCGGTGAAGCGAAAGATTACTCACAAATCGACTCAGCACCTGAAGAAAAAGCACGTGGTATTACAATTAATACTTCACACGTAGAATACGATTCTCCAATTCGTCACTACGCACACGTTGACTGCCCGGGCCACGCCGATTACGTTAAAAACATGATCACTGGTGCTGCTCAGATGGACGGCGCGATCCTTGTATGTGCTGCGACTGACGGTCCAATGCCACAAACTCGTGAACACATCCTTCTTTCTCGTCAGGTTGGTGTACCTTACATCATCGTATTCTTAAACAAGTGCGACCTTGTTGACGACGAAGAATTACTTGAATTAGTAGAAATGGAAGTTCGTGAACTTCTTTCTACTTACGACTTCCCAGGTGATGACACTCCAGTAATCCGTGGTTCAGCTCTTGCTGCTCTTAACGGTGAAGCAGGTCCTTACGGTGAAGAATCAGTTCTTGCTCTTGTAGCAGCTCTTGACTCTTACATCCCAGAACCAGAACGTGCTATCGATAAAGCATTCTTAATGCCAATCGAAGACGTATTCTCAATTTCTGGTCGTGGTACAGTAGTAACAGGCCGTGTAGAATCTGGTATCGTTAAAGTTGGTGAAGAAGTAGAGATCGTTGGTATTAAAGATACAGTTAAAACAACTGTAACTGGCGTAGAAATGTTCCGTAAACTTCTTGACGAAGGCCGTGCAGGCGAGAACTGTGGTGTATTACTTCGTGGTACTAAGCGTGAAGACGTACAACGTGGTCAAGTACTTGCTAAACCAGGTACAATCAAGCCGCACACTAAATTCGACGCAGAAGTATACGTACTTTCTAAAGAAGAAGGTGGTCGTCACACTCCATTCTTAAATGGTTACCGTCCACAGTTCTACTTCCGTACAACTGACGTAACTGGTGCGATCCAGTTGAAAGAAGGCGTTGAAATGGTAATGCCAGGCGACAACGTTGAAATGTCAGTAGAATTAATCCACCCAATCGCAATGGACCCAGGTCTACGTTTTGCGATCCGTGAAGGTGGTCGTACTGTAGGTGCTGGTGTTGTTGCGAAAGTAACTGCATAAGCATAATATAGTGACGAATTACGTCTCAAGTTGAGAGCTTTGGCTCTCAACTTGCTTTATAGGTCAGTAGTTCAATTGGTAGAGCGTCGGTCTCCAAAACCGAATGTTGGGGGTTCGAGTCCCTCCTGACCTGCCATATTTTGAAATAAAAAGCTTGATGCTGGCTTAGTTGTTCATATAATAAGTCGCGAGTTCTACGACGAGTACAAAAATGTCGAATGATAAATCGCGTGACGCATTGAGCGACGCGCCAATTCCTCAAAGAAATAATTCTGCTGAAGTTGTTCGTACTGGTTCGCCTTTAGATATTGTTCTATGGGTGATAGCAATTGCATTATTGCTCTCAGCTACCATGGTGAATCAGCATTTACCAGCGTATTGGGCCCCTGCAAATAATGTATGGGTGCGCGTTGGGGTAATTTTTGCTTGTATCGTTGTGGCTTTAGGTTTATTATACGCCACCCATCAAGGTAAAGGCTTCGTTCGTTTGCTGAAAGATGCACGAGTCGAATTGCGTCGAGTAACTTGGCCAACAAAACAAGAAACAGTCACTACATCGTGGCAGGTTCTATTGGTTGTAGTTGTTGCATCGTTAGTATTATGGTGCTTTGACTATGGTTTGGGTTGGTTAATTAAGTTGATTATCGGGTAAAAGAGCTATGAAACGTTGGTACATTATTCATGCCTACTCTGGTTATGAAAAACAAGTGATGCGTTCACTTACAGAACGAATCCAGCGTAGCGCTGTTGCCGATAGCTTTGGTGATGTCCTGGTTCCTACCGAAGAAGTGGTAGAAATGAAGGATGGTAAGAAACGTAAATCTGAGCGTAAATTCTTTCCTGGCTATGTGTTAGTTGAAATGGAAATGAATGATGATACTTGGCACATTGTTAAAGAATGTCCAAAAGTATTAGGTTTTATCGGTGGTACACCTGAAAAACCAGCGCCAATCACTCAACGTGAAGCAGATGCGATTCTTGCGCGTGTACGTAATACTGGTGAAGCTCCACGTCCTAAGACGATGTTTGAACCAGGTGAAGAATTACTCGTTATTGACGGTCCATTCACAGACTTTAAAGGTGTGGTGGAAGAGGTTCAATACGACAAGTCACGTTTAACGTTGACGATTAACGTGTTTAATCGACCAACTCAGGTTGAACTCGAATTTCGCCAAGTCGAAAAAACGATTTAATCTTAATTGGTTGAAAAGCGCCCGATTTTATCGGGCATTGTTGTTGTAACAGTATTGTTACGTAGAAATTGGGGAGCCTAACGGCGCCTGTACCCAGAGGTATTTTAAAATGGCTAAGAAGATTGACGGCTATATCAAGCTGCAAGTTCCAGCTGGTAAAGCAAATCCATCTCCACCAATTGGTCCTGCACTAGGTCAACGTGGTGTAAACATCATGGCATTCTGTAAAGAATTCAATGCTGCTACACAAAAAGTTGAACCAGGTCTTCCAATTCCTGTAGTGATTACTGTGTACAACGACAAGTCGTTCACATTCATCATGAAAACTCCTCCAGCTTCTATTCTTCTTAAGAAAGCTGCTGGTATCCAAAAGGGTTCATCTGTACCTAACAAAACTAAAGTTGGTAAGTTGACTCGTGCTCAATTAGAAGAAATCGCGACTACTAAAGAACCAGACTTAACTGGTGCTGATTTAGACGCGCGTGTTCGTACCATCGCTGGTTCTGCACGTTCTATGGGCTTGGAAGTGGAGCTATAAGACATGGCAAAGTTAACTAAACGTCAAAAAGCCATTGCTGCTGCTGTAGAAGCAAACAAAGTTTACACTTTGGAAGAAGCAGTACAGGTTCTTAACAGCTTACCTGCTGCAAAGTTCAAAGAATCTTTAGACATTTCTGTAAACCTTGGCGTAGATCCACGTAAATCTGATCAGGTTGTTCGTGGTGCTACTACATTACCTGCAGGTACTGGTAAAACTGTACGTGTAGCTGTATTTGCTCAAGGCGCTCAAGCAGAAGCTGCTAAAGAAGCTGGTGCTGATGTTGTAGGTTTTGATGACCTTGCTGAAAGCATCCAAGGTGGAAACCTTGACTTTGATGTTGTAATCGCTGCTCCAGACGCTATGCGTGTTGTTGGTAAGCTCGGTACAATTCTTGGTCCACGTGGTTTAATGCCAAACCCTAAAGTAGGTACTGTAACTCCTGATGTTGCGAATGCTGTTAAAAACGCAAAATCTGGTCAGGCTCGTTACCGTGTAGACAAAGCGGGTATTATCCACGCTGCGATTGGTCAAGTTGGCTTTGATGCTGCTGCAATCCGTCAAAACGTTGAAACTTTAGTTGCTGACTTGAAAAAGTTAAAACCTGCAACTTCTAAAGGCGTATACATCAAAAAGATCACTTTGAGCTCAACTATGGGTCCTGGTCTTACTGTTGATGTAAACAACGTTTCTAACTAAGTTTTAACTTAGTTCTGTACAGAATTTTAAAGTCCTGATTGAGTAGGTAGCAAAAATAGAAATAAGTTTCTATTTTTGCGCAGTCAAAGCAACGCTTTGACTCTTGCTTATCAGGCGGACTTTGAATTGATGAATGAGAATTTATCAGCGTCAAAGACCTCAGGCGAGAAGGTGTTATTTTCGAATAGCGACTTTTCTTAATAACCCAGCCTGCGTAGACGCGGTGGTGTGATTTGTTCCTCCTCCGCGTGTAAGTCGAAAGGCTTACGAATTGGGAGTGTGCCCATTGGGTGCATAAATCACCTTAGGAGGTTTTACAATGGCTCTTCTTATCGAAGACAAAAAACAGATCGTTTCAGAAGTAAGTGAAGTTGCTTCTAAAGCGTTTGCAGCCGTTGTTGCTGACTATCAAGGTTTAAGCGTAGAGCAATTAACAACACTTCGTGTTGAAGCTCGTAAGTTAGGTGTAACTACACGTATCGTACGTAACACTTTGGCTAAGCGCGCATTCCAAGGTACTCAATTTGATATCTTGAACGACAACCTTGTTGGTCCAACAATTCTAGGTTTTTCAACTTCTGAAGATGACATGGGTGCAGCTGCACGCTTGTTTGAAGAATTTGCAAAAACTAACAAAGCATTTGAATTAAAAGCTGCTGCATTTGACGGCAAAGTTTATCAAGGTGCTGATGTTAGCGTTATTGCTAATCTTCCAAACCAAGAGAAAGCGCTTACTATGCTTGCCTCTGTTCTTCAAGCTCCTATTTCGAAATTGGGTCGCCTCATTACAGCGCTCAAAGAGAAAAACGAGTCAGAAGCTGCTTAATCAATTTTACACACCATTCAATATCCATTTGGAGTTATTCTCATGGCTTTAACTAACGAAGAAATCTTAAACGCAGTTGCTGAAAAAACTGTTCTTGAACTTGTTGAATTAATTTCTGCTTTCGAAGAGAAATTCAACGTTTCAGCTGCAGCTGTTGCTGTTGCTGCTCCAGCTGGTGGCGCTGCTGCTGCTGCTGAAGAACAAACTGAATTCAACGTTGAGTTGACTTCTTTCGGTGCTAACAAAGTAGCTGTAATTAAAGCAGTTCGTGAAGCAACTGGCCTTGGTCTTAAAGAAGCTAAAGACCTAGTTGAAGGTGCTCCTCAAGTTCTTAAAGAAGGCGTTTCTAAAGAAGAAGGCGAAGAACTTAAGAAGAAACTTGAAGAAGCTGGTGCTACAGTTACACTTAAGTAATTGTAAAAGGAGTCGGTTTTTAAATCGGCTCCATAAAATGGCTGATGGCTCTTGGGTCATCAGCCTTTTTGCGTTACAATAATCGGCTCGATTTTTGTTAGTTTTGTTTGATTTTTAGAAAAATCTAAATAAAACAAGAAATTTCAAATGTTTACCAATATTTTTCATTTTTAAAAATATTGTTAAGCGTTTTTATACCACTAAAAATTGCAGCATTTGTAAACAGTGGTGGCCATATCGGCCTGCGTAATTCCTTCTGAGCCCGTTCTGCAGGCGGGCTTAGTTTACTTTCCGAGGACTCCAGATGGCATACTCATATACCGAAAAGAAACGGATCCGTAAGAATTTTGGTAAATTGCCCCAAGTAATGGATGCACCGTACTTATTATCGATCCAGGTCGATTCGTACAGAACATTCTTGCAAGATGGCAAAACTCCAAAAAACCGCGAAGATATCGGTCTCCAAGCCGCATTTCGTTCAGTTTTTCCTATCGAAAGTTATTCTGGCAATGCTGCTTTAGAATTTGTTGAGTATAGCCTTGGTAAACCTGAGTTCGATGTACGCGAATGTATTCTTCGTGGTTCGACTTATGCGGCACCAATGCGCGTTAAAATTCGTTTGATTATTAAAGATCGCGAAACTAAATCAATTAAAGACGTACGTGAACAAGAAGTCTATATGGGTGAAATCCCACTGATGACTGAAAATGGTACCTTTGTTATCAATGGTACTGAGCGTGTAATCGTATCTCAATTACACCGTTCACCAGGCGTGTTCTTCGATCATGACAAAGGTAAGACTCACTCAAGTGGTAAAGTGTTGTATTCAGCACGTATCATTCCTTACCGTGGTTCATGGTTAGACTTTGAATTTGATGCAAAAGACCTTGTTTACGTACGTATTGACCGTCGTCGTAAATTACTTGCTACTGTTGTGTTACGTGCACTAGGTTATAACAATGAACAAATCTTGAATTTGTTCTACGAAAAAGTACCTGTGTATCTTGACATGGGCAGTTATCAAATTGACCTTGTTCCTGAGCGTTTACGTGGTGAAATGGCTCAATTTGATATTGCTGACAATGAAGGTAAAGTCATTGTTGAGCAAGGTAAACGTATTAATGCGCGTCACGTACGTCAAATGGAAGCTGCAGGTTTAACTAAACTTTCAGTTCCTGATGAATACTTATATGAGCGTATTACTGCTGAAGACATTACTTTACGTGATGGTGAAGTGATTGCTGCGAATACGTTGTTAAGCCATGAAGTAATGGTGAAGTTGGCAGAAGGTGGTGTTAAGCAATTTAACATCCTGTTCACGAACGACATCGACCGTGGTTCTTTTGTTGCTGATACATTACGTGCAGACACAACAGCGGGACGTGAAGAAGCATTAGTAGAAATCTACAAAGTAATGCGTCCGGGCGAGCCACCAACAAAAGAAGCTGCTGAAAATTTATTCAATAACTTGTTCTTCTCTTCTGAGCGTTATGACTTATCTCCAGTAGGTCGTATGAAGTTCAACCGTCGTTTAGGTCGTCCTTACGAAGTTGGTACTGACCAGAAGTCACGTGAAGTTGAAGGTATTTTATCGCACGAAGATATTATCGATGTATTACGTACATTGGTTGAAATCCGTAACGGTAAAGGTGAAGTGGACGATATCGACCACTTGGGTAACCGTCGTGTACGTTCTGTTGGTGAAATGACAGAGAACCAATTCCGTGTTGGTTTGGTTCGTGTTGAGCGTGCTGTTAAAGAACGTTTAAGCCAAGCAGAAACAGATAACTTGTCTCCACAAGACTTGATTAACGCTAAACCAGTTGCTGCTGCAATCAAAGAATTCTTTGGTTCAAGCCAGTTATCTCAGTTCATGGACCAAAACAACCCATTATCTGAGATTACACATAAGCGTCGTGTATCTGCGCTTGGTCCTGGTGGTTTAACACGTGAGCGTGCAGGCTTCGAAGTACGTGACGTACATCAAACTCACTATGGCCGTGTTTGTCCAATTGAAACTCCTGAAGGTCCAAACATTGGTTTGATCAACTCGCTTTCTGTATATGCAAAAGCGAATGACTTCGGTTTCTTGGAAACACCATACCGTAGAGTAGTAGATGGTCGTGTAACTGATGCAGTTGAATATTTATCTGCTATTGAAGAAGTAGGTACTGTTATTGCACAGGCCGACTCTGCTGTAGATAAAGATGGCAACTTAACAGAAGAATTCGTTTCTGTTCGTCACCAAGGTGAATTTGTACGTATGCCACCTGAAAAAGTGACGCATATGGACGTTTCTGCACAGCAGGTTGTATCTGTTGCTGCATCACTTATTCCATTCCTTGAACACGATGACGCGAACCGTGCATTGATGGGTTCGAACATGCAACGTCAGGCTGTTCCTACTTTACGTGCTGACAAGCCACTTGTCGGTACAGGTATGGAAGCGAACGTAGCACGTGACTCAGGTGTGTGTGTAATCGCAAACCGTGGTGGTGCAATTGAATATGTAGATGCTTCTCGTATCGTTATTCGTGTAAACGAAGATGAAATGGTTGCAGGTGAGGCAGGTGTAGATATCTATAACCTCATCAAATATACACGTTCGAACCAAAATACTTGTATTAACCAAAATGTTATCGTGAATTTGGGCGACAAAGTTGCTCGTGGTGACATCTTGGCAGACGGTCCATCAACAGACATGGGTGAACTTGCGCTTGGTCAAAACATGCGTGTAGCGTTCATGACATGGAATGGTTACAACTACGAAGACTCGATCTTGTTATCTGAGCGTGTTCTTCAAGAAGACCGTTTAACTTCTATTCATATTCAAGAATTGTCATGTGTAGCACGTGATACTAAGTTAGGTGCAGAAGAAATTACTGCCGATATTCCTAACGTAGGTGAAGCTGCACTTTCTAAACTTGATGAATCAGGTATCGTTTATATCGGTGCTGAAGTTACTGCTGGTGACATCTTAGTTGGTAAAGTAACCCCTAAAGGCGAAACTCAGTTAACTCCTGAAGAAAAATTGCTTCGTGCAATCTTTGGTGAAAAAGCTGCTGACGTTAAAGATTCATCTTTACGTGTTCCATCTGGTACTAAAGGTACAGTTATCGACGTTCAAGTCTTCACTCGTGATGGCTTAGAGAAAGATGACCGTGCATTAGCGATTGAAAAAGCACAGCTTGATTCTTACCGTAAAGACTTGAAAGAAGAATACAAAATCTTCGAAGAAGCGGCTCGTGAGCGTGTAATTCGTTTACTTAAAGGCCAAGAGTCTAATGGCGGTGGTTCAACTAAACGTGGTGATAAACTTTCTGAAGATTTATTGTCTGGTTTAGAGCTTGTTGATTTACTTGAAATTCAACCGACAGATGAAGCAATCGCTGAGCGTTTAACTCAAATTCAAGTGTTCTTGAAAGAGAAGAGCGCAGAAATTGATGAGAAATTCGCTGAGAAGAAACGTAAGCTTGCAACAGGTGATGAGTTAACAACTGGTGTATTGAAAGTTGTTAAGGTTTACTTAGCTGTTAAACGTCGTATTCAGCCTGGTGATAAGATGGCTGGTCGTCACGGTAACAAGGGTGTTGTATCTAACATCTTACCTGTTGAAGACATGCCACACGATGCGAATGGTGTACCGGTAGATATCGTATTGAACCCGTTGGGCGTACCATCTCGTATGAACGTGGGTCAGATTCTTGAGACTCACTTGGGTATGGCGGCTAAAGGGCTTGGTGACAAAATCGAAAAAATGTTGAAAGAACAGCGTACAGTTTTAGAGCTACGTGAATTCTTAGACAAGATTTATAACAAAGTCGGTGGCGAGCAAGAAGATCTTGATAGCTTGACTGATGATGAAATCCTAGCACTTTCAGGCAACTTACGTGCTGGTGTTCCTTTGGCTACTCCTGTATTTGATGGTGCTGAAGAAAGTCAAATTAAAGATTTACTTGAATTGGCTGACATTTCACGTACAGGTCAAACAGTATTGTTTGACGGACGTACAGGTGAACAGTTTGACCGTCCAGTAACTGTTGGTTACATGTACATGTTGAAGTTGAACCACTTGGTTGATGACAAGATGCATGCACGTTCAACTGGTTCTTACTCATTAGTTACACAACAACCGCTTGGTGGTAAAGCACAATTCGGTGGTCAGCGTTTCGGTGAGATGGAAGTATGGGCACTTGAGGCATACGGTGCAGCATATACACTTCAAGAAATGCTCACAGTGAAGTCGGATGACGTTGAAGGACGTACTCGCATCTATAAGAATATTGTAGATGGTAACCATTATATGGATCCGGGTATGCCTGAATCGTTCAACGTATTGACCAAAGAGATCCGTTCTTTAGGTATCAACATTGAACTGAAAAATGGTGACTAAGTCGTAAGACTCACGATTTTTTAGGAAAAAACAATATTTGTGACCCAGTCGGGTAAGCGAGGCTTCCCGACACACGGAGAAAAAAATTGAAAGACTTGCTCGATATCATGCGTAAGAAAACGGATTCAGATGGTCATGCGCCAGTTGAGTTCGACCGTATCCGTATTGGTCTTGCGTCACCAGAAATGATTAAGTCATGGTCTCATGGTGAAGTTAAAAAACCTGAGACAATCAACTACCGTACGTTCAAACCAGAACGTGATGGTTTATTCTGTGCCAAAATCTTTGGTCCAGTAAAAGATTACGAATGCTTGTGTGGTAAATACAAGCGTATGAAATACAAAGGCGTCATTTGTGAAAAATGTGGCGTTGAAGTAACTACAGCGAAAGTTCGTCGTGAACGTATGGGTCACATTGAACTTGCTTCTCCAGTTGCGCATATCTGGTTCTTAAAATCGTTACCTAGCCGTATCGGTTTATTACTTGATATGACACTTCGTGATATCGAACGTGTATTGTATTTCGAATCATACGTTGTTACTGATCCTGGTATGACACCATTTGAAAAGTATCAACTTCTTAATGACGAAGAATACTTTACAGCTTTAGAAGAGCACGGTGACGAGTTCGTTGCGAAAATGGGTGCGGAAGCAGTTCAAGACTTGTTGAAAGACATTGACCTTGAAGCTGAAATTGCTCGTTTACGTGAAGAAATTCCTCAAACAACTTCTGAAACGAAGTTGAAAAAAGCATCTAAACGCTTGAAATTGATGGAAGCATTCAAAGACTCGAACAACAAGCCAGAATGGATGGTAATGAATGTACTTCCGGTGCTTCCACCAGATTTACGTCCATTAGTTCCACTTGAAGGTGGTCGTTTCGCGACTTCTGACTTGAACGATTTATATCGTCGTGTGATTAACCGTAACAACCGTTTGAAGCGTCTTCTTGACCTTGCAGCGCCAGACATTATCGTACGTAACGAAAAACGTATGTTACAAGAGTCTGTAGATGCATTGCTTGATAACGGTCGTCGTGGTCGCGCAATCACTGGTTCTAACAAACGTCCATTAAAATCTTTGGCAGACATGATCAAAGGTAAACAAGGTCGTTTCCGTCAGAACTTGTTAGGTAAGCGTGTTGACTACTCTGGTCGTTCGGTAATTACTGTAGGTCCTACTTTACGTCTTCACCAATGTGGTCTTCCGAAGAAAATGGCACTTGAATTATTCAAACCATTTATTTTCGCGAAATTACAAGCTTCAGGTCAGGCAACAACCATTAAAGCTGCGAAGAAAATGGTTGAGCGCGAGACTCCGGAAGTTTGGGACGTTCTTGCATCTGTAATTCGTCAACATCCAGTGATGTTGAACCGTGCGCCAACACTTCACCGTTTAGGTCTTCAAGCATTTGAACCTATTCTTATTGAAGGTAAGGCAATCCGTCTTCACCCACTCGTTTGTGCTGCGTTCAACGCCGACTTCGACGGTGACCAAATGGCGGTACACGTTCCATTGACACTTGAAGCACAGTTAGAAGCTCGTGCATTGATGATGTCAACGAACAACATCTTGTCACCTGCAAACGGTGAGCCAATCATCGTTCCATCTCAAGACGTTGTCTTGGGTCTTTACTACATCACTCGTGATGCAGTAAATGCGAAAGGTGAAGGCATGGTGTTTGCGGATACTCACGAAGTAAACCGTGCACTTGCAACTGGTCAAGTTGCGATTCATGCGCGTGTTAAAGTGCGTGTGCATCAAACTGTTATCAATGAAAATGGTGAACGTGAACACCAAACTATTATCGTTGATACAACACCAGGTCGTTGCTTACTTTGGGAAGTTGTTCCACAAGGTTTAAGTTTTGACATGATCAACCTTGAGATGACTAAAAAGAACATCTCTAAGTTAATCAACTCTTGCTACCGTAAACTTGGTTTGAAAGATACTGTTATCTTCGCTGACCAGTTAATGTACTTGGGCTTCCGTCAAGCGACTCGTTCAGGTGTATCTGTAGGTATGGAAGACATGTTAATTCCACCTACGAAACACACAATTATTGATAAAGCGGAAACAGAAGTTCGTGAAATCGAACAACAGTTCGAACAAGGTTTCGTAACTGCTGGTGAGCGTTATAACAAAGTTGTCGATATCTGGGCGCGTACAAACGACCAAGTTGCGAAAGCGATGATGGATAACTTGTCTTACACTGTTGTTAAAAACAAACAAGGTGAAGACGAGAAGCAAAAATCATTCAATAGCATCTATATGATGTCTGACTCTGGTGCCCGTGGTAGTGCGGCACAGATTCGTCAGCTTGCTGGTATGCGTGGTTTGATGGCAAAACCGGATGGCTCGATTATTGAGACACCGATTAAAGCGAACTTCCGTGAAGGTTTGACAGTACTTCAGTACTTTATTTCAACACACGGTGCGCGTAAAGGTTTGGCCGATACAGCATTAAAAACTGCGAACTCTGGTTACTTGACTCGTCGTCTTGTAGATGTAGCGCAAGATTTAGTAATTACCGAGCCTGACTGTGGTACAGCGGGTGGTTTAGTAATGACTCCATTCATTCAAGGTGGTGATGTCATCGAGCCATTACGTGACCGCGTATTAGGTCGTGTAACTGCTGAAGATGTACGTCGTGCATCTGATGATGAAGTTGTATTACCTCGCGGTACGTTAATTGACGAGAAAATCGCAGCTCAGCTTGAAGAAGCTGGTGTCGATGAAGTTAAAGTACGTTCTGTAATCGCTTGTGAATCTACATTCGGTGTATGTGCTCGTTGTTATGGTCGTGACCTTGCACGTGGTCACTTGGTGAACCCAGGTGAATCAGTAGGTGTAATGGCTGCGCAATCAATTGGTGAGCCAGGTACACAGTTAACGATGCGTACGTTCCACGTAGGTGGTGCTGCGAGCCGAACTTCTGCTGCAAACAGTGTTCAAGTACGTAACAAAGGTACTGTACGTTTCCACAACGTGAAAACTGTACAACACGCGAAAGGTCACTTGGTTTCAGTTTCACGTTCAGGTGAAATTGGTATTGCTGATGAGTTAGGCCGTGAGCGTGAGCGTTATAAACTTCCTTACGGTGCAAGCATCTTGTTGAAAGATGGTGAAGTCGTTGAGGCAGGTGGTATCGTTGCAACTTGGGATCCGCATACACATCCATTAGTAACAGAAGTTGCTGGTAAAGCACGTTTCAGCCAAATCGCTGATGGTGTAACTGCAACATCGAAAACTGATGATGCAACTGGTATGACAACTGTTGAAATCTTGCCTGTAACAGCACGTCCTGCTTCTGGTAAAGATTTACGTCCAGCAATCGTATTGGATACGGCTGATGGTGGTGAACAGTTCTACTTCTTACCACAAAACACGATTGTTACCGTTCGTGATGGCGAAACAATTGGTGTGGGTGACGTTATTGGTCGTGTACCACAAGAATCTTCACGTACTCGTGATATTACCGGTGGTCTTCCACGTGTTGCTGACTTGTTCGAAGCACGTAAGCCGAAAGAACATGCGATCTTGGCAGAAGTATCTGGTATCGTAAGCTTTGGTAAAGAGACTAAAGGTAAGAACCGTTTAGTAATTACTCCAGATGACGGTTCTGAAATTTACGAAGAGTTGATTCCAAAATGGCGTCAAATCAACGTGTTTGAAGGTGAACATGTGAACCGTGGTGAAACCATTTCTGATGGTCCACAAAACCCACATGACATCTTACGCTTGAAAGGTGAAGTTGCTTTAACTAACTACATCGTGAACGAAGTTCAAGACGTCTACCGTCTCCAAGGTGTAAAAATCAACGACAAGCACATTGAAGTTATCGTACGTCAAATGTTGCGTAAAGTTGATATCATCGATGGTGGTGATACAAGCTTCATTAAAGGCGAACAAGTGGATTACATCCGTGTTGTTCAAGAGAACCAAGCTGTCTTGGCTCAGAACAAGTTCCCTGCGAAGTTTGAACGTCAATTGATGGGTATTACGAAAGCATCGCTTTCTACTGACTCGTTCATCTCTGCTGCATCGTTCCAGGAAACAACTCGTGTGTTAACTGAAGCTGCTGTAACAGGTAAAGAAGATGATTTACGTGGCTTGAAAGAAAACGTTGTTGTGGGCCGCTTGATTCCAGCTGGTACTGGTCTTGCATACCACTTAGAGCGTCGTCGTCAAGAAGCAGAAGCTGCAGAACATGAGCTTCATAATGACTTCAGCGAAGTAGACCAAGCATTCAGCCAAGCATTAAACTCAGAGCAATTCTAAGTTTAGACTGACAATAAAAAAAGGCACCTCAGGGTGCCTTTTTTATTTATATTCATTTTTAACAATTAAAAGTTGTAATTACATAAACACATTAAAGAGCCATTATTTTATTACTTAAGCAGGATAAAGACTCCACAAAAACCCATTAGGCTACCTGCTTATGAAGACTGGAGTAAATCGAATGAAAAAAATGATGATGATTGCAGGTGTGGGTTTGATGTCAACCACTCTATTTGTGGGTTGTCAAAATGCAAGTCCAGAAAGCAAACGTATTGGTTCAGCCGCTATTGGCGGTGGTGCAGGTGGTGCTGTAGGTAAACATGTGGGCGGTAATATTGGTGCAGGCTTAGGCGCGGCGCTTGGCGCAGGTGTGGCAGCCAATGCAAAAGGGTCTAGTAGTAAAACTGTACGTAATAGTGCGATTGGTGCCGGTGTGGGTGCTGTATTAGGTGGCGCAATCATTGGTGGTGATTCAGGCGCTGCTGCAGGAGGGGCGCTTGGTGGTAGTGCAGGTGCGGCTTATGAAGAGAAAAAAGGGAAATACTAAAATTACCCTTTAAGATATTTAAAAAAGAAGCTCTTCATTAAATAAGAGCTTCTTTTTTGTCTCCTTAGTAGATTGAAATTTAAATAATTAACTCTACATTGAAGGCCTTTACAAAATATCAATCGATTGCCACAGTGCGATAACACAAACTGATCAAATTACTCATAAAAGAAGATTATGCTTTGATAAGAGCACAAAGGAGTGAGTACGGTCATGAAAAAAACAATTGGTTTAATTTCTACTTTAATGTTATCTGCATTTATGTTCACTGGTTGTCAGAATATGAGTCCATCTGACCAGCGTATTGGCGCAGCTGCATTAGGCGGTGCTGTTGGTGGTGGAGTTGGTAACCATGTGGGGGGTGGTATAGGTGCGGGTGTCGGTGCAGCAGCAGGTGCTGGTGTAGGTTCAAATAGCCAAGGCGGCAGTAAGCAAACCACGACCAAGAGTGCGATCGGAGCTGGTATCGGTTCTGTGGTAGGTAAAGCAATATTGGGTGGTGACTCTGGTGCTGCAATTGGTGGCGCAATTGGGGGTGGTGCTGGCGCTGCGATTGAAGAAAAGAAATAAAATTTACTGAAATAAAATAAGCGCCTTAGAGCGCTTATTTTATTGTTGAAAAGCTTTTGCTTTTTTACGGCGAATGTAGAGAGTCTTTTGTACTTCAGCAATTCTCACACCTGATTCATCAAAAATATTTAGATGATATGTTCTGAGTACAGGAGCATAGTTTTCGGCGAGTTCTCGAATCTGTTCAATTTCTGCTAAATCAACTCGGATGTCGGCATAAACAGTACTTCGGCCAGGTGATAAAAAATTAATCTCAGCCGCTTTATCCCAGACAATGTATTTTGATCCTAAGTGATGCATAAGAATCAGCATATAGAACGGGTCTACCATCGAGTAAAGACTTCCACCAAAATGAGTACCTACCAGATTTTGATTTTTCCAGGTCAGCGGCATTTTTACCCGAACATGACAAAGTTCTAAGTTCATGACTTCAATATAAATCCCTGCTCCACGATAAGGTGGGTAGTGGTTAAATAAGAATTTAGAAATTGAAGGAATGTTCTGAAGTTTTTTTAAAATAGCCATAATAGTCAATTTTTTTTATTGCAACACTGGTCATACTAGATAAGTATCATCTTTTTTATATTGATGGCAATGCTTTATCCGATTAACGACATGATCGATTGAAAAACAAAATAGGAAATGATTATGCAGCCAAAGATTTATACAGTAACAACAAGTGATCAACAAACTCTATGTGCCAAGGCTTGGGGTGATGAGAAAAATACTCCATTAGTTTTAGTACATGGTTATCCTGACAATCAGGAAGTATGGGAATCGGTCGTTGAGCATTTAATCAATGATTTTTATATTGTTACTTATGATGTCCGTGGAGCGGGCTTGTCATCTATTCCTAAACGAATACGAGATTATCGTTTAGAGCGTTTATCTTTAGATTTACAAGAAATTGTCGATGAAGTACTCCCAAACCGACAGTTCCATATGGCCGCACATGATTGGGGCTCAATTCAATCTTGGGAGTCTGCAACTGAACCTAAATTTAAAGGTCGCTTGTTATCGTACACGACCATCTCCGGTCCTTGTTTAGATCACGCTGCACTGTTCTTAAGAGATAAATTTAAAACAGATCCTGCAAAAATCTTAAAAATATTAACGAAATCATGGTATATCGGTGCGTTCCATTTACCATTAATTGCTCCAACAGTATGGTCTCTGTTTAGTCCAGAAAAATGGGGCAAAATATTAAAAGACTTAGAGCGAAAAGATAATTTACCGTTAAATAGTAATATTTCTGCTGACGGTAAATATGGGATTAATTTATACCGTGCTAATTTTATTCCTCGCTTAACAGCTCCTCGCCAGCGTTATGCACAGTGTCCAGTCAAAGCAATAATTTTAAAATACGATACTTTTGTGAGTCCTGAATATATTACGGAAGCAATGCCAAAATGGGTTGAAAACTTTGAGTATGTTGAGCTTGAAGCAAACCATTGGGCTATTTTGAGTCAGGCTGAAAAAGTGGCAGGCCACATTCGTCAGTTTATTGAATCACAAAGCAAATAAGTGACTGTTTAATATACGAAACTGCTCATTCGGCGATATTTTCGGCTTCGTAGATGCGAATCTGATAGAATATCGCCTTTTGTTTTGTTCTGAATTTGTTCATGAATGCTGTTGTTGTGGCGATTGCTGTGATGTTTTTACTCTCACTAGCACGCGTTTCTGTCGTATTGACATTAGTGGTCTCTGCCATTGTTGGTGGTCTTGTCGCGGGTTTAAGTCTTTCTCAAACGGTTGAAGCTTTTAATGCAGGGCTAGGTGATGGTGCCGAAGTTGCTCTCGCTTATGCCGTATTAGGCGCATTTGCACTTGCTCTTTCTAAATCAGGTTTACCCGACCTACTTGCTCATAAGCTTATTGGTCTTTTGGGAATGGAAGCGGGGAAAAGCCGTGAAACCAAAGTAAAATATTTACTCTTAGGTATTTTACTGATTGCTGCCATTTTCTCTCAAAACCTGATACCGGTTCATATCGCATTTATTCCTGTACTTGTACCGCCATTATTACGAGTCATGAATCATTTAAAACTAGACCGCCGCGCAGCAGCTTGTGTTTTGACTTTAGGTTTAGTGGGTACCTATATTTTTCTACCTGTCGGCTTTGGTGCGATTTTCCTTGAACAAATCTTAATGGGAAATATCAACAAAATTGGTGCTGCTTATGGTTTGCATGTAGAACGAGGCATGATGCCAATTGGCATGGCAATTCCAGTTCTAGGAATGGTTTTAGGTACTTTGGTCGCGGTGTTTATTAGTTATCGTAAGCCAAGAATTTATGCAGATCGTACCATTACTCCTGTAACCACCATCGATTTAGATAAACCTCTGCGTGCAACAGCGCAAGATGAAACAGCAGATCTAAAAGCAGATGCAGAAGAACTTAAACATGAAGCAGAGCAAGGCCCTGTAATTGCCAAGAAAACAATTTTCATGGCTTTACTGGCGATAGGCCTCACTTTAGTTGCACAGCTTTATTCTGGCTCAATGATTTTGGGTGGTTTAGTAGGCTTTGCAGTTTTGTCTACAGCAGGCATTTTTAAGTGGCAAGATGCAGATGATGTCTTTGTACAAGGCATGCGAATGATGGCTCTAGTGGGCTTTATTATGATCTCCGCTGCGGGTTTCGCATCAGTCATGACGCATACAGGGGATATCAATCAACTGGTAAAAGGTGTGGTTGAAATCATTGGGGATAATCGTGCGCTTGCAGCTTTCTTAATGCTTTGTATTGGTTTATTTGTCACGATTGGTATCGGTTCATCTTTCTCAAGTGTTCCTGTTTTAGCAGTTATTTATGTGCCTTTATGTGTACAGTTTGGCTTCTCGCCATTAGCAACGATTGCACTGATTGGAACAGCAGCGGCTTTAGGTGATGCAGGGTCTCCAGCTTCCGATTCAACTTTAGGACCTACAGCTGGCTTAGGAGTAGATGGGCAGCATGATCATATTTGGGATACTGTGATTCCAACATTTATCCACTTTAATATTCCTCTACTCGTTTTTGGTTGGATTGCAGCCATGGTTTTATAAGTTTTTATAATATATTGAATTAAAACCTCCTTAACAATTATCTAAAGATAAGCATTAAAGAGGTTTTTTTATGTTATAAATAAAACATGCATTTAAAATAAATTATATTAAAATACTCGGAATTTAAAGTATATTAAAAAGGTTGGTTATATAAAATAATTCTGATTAATTAAGTTGGAATAAAAACCAATTAAAATGGTTGGTTAATATATAATTTTATTTAAAACAGTTATTTAAAAATAAATATAAAAATAATTTTATAATGGGTGTTGCATCAATTTAAAATAAATGTTTATTATAAATATAAATAAGGTTGGAGATATTAAAGTGTTCAAAAAAGCGTTGGTTATTGCATTAATGGGGATGTCTTCATTTACTTTTGCTGGTAATTGGCAAGTAAAATTTGGTGGTAGTGTTATTGCTCCATCTGAAGATACAACAACTGCTTTAGGTGTGGTAAAGGCTGATAATGAATATGCATTTACACCATCAGTTGAATACTTTTTTGGCGAATCTCCTTTTTCGGCAGAATTATTATTAGCAACGCCGGTTAATCATGATGTTTTATTAGATGGTCAGAAAGTAGCGCGTATTAAACAATTACCACCGACAATTACCGCGAAATATCATTTTAAAAACTCGACTCGTTTTACACCGTATATTGGTATCGGGGCGACAGCATTTATTCCTTGGGATGAACAAGGTGTTGCTGATAAAGTAAAAGAAGATTTTGGTGTAGCTGGGCAAGTTGGTTTTAACTTTCAACCTGCTGATGCAAAAAATTGGGGTGTATTTGTAGATGTTCGCTATGCGGATATTAGCCCAGAAGTTACTTTAACAAATGGTGCTAAATTCGACTTGGATATTAACCCGTTTGTTTACACTTTAGGTTATAGCTATAAATTTTAAGCATAATAATAAATAGAAAAAATATAATAACAAACCTAGACTCAGGCACCTCACATAGATTTTATGTGAGGTTTTTTATTTTATTGTTCTCACTAAAAAAAGCATAAAACAGACAGTTTTCTACATATTCTTTCAACCTTTATTTTTAAACTATTTTTTATATATCTTTAAAGGAATAACCTCATGAATAGAAAATTCGCCATAGGCCTAGTACTTTTAAGTGGTATGGCTTTTACTCACAGTGTGCAGGCTGCTAGTTTCTCTTGCGATGCAGCAAAAACCAAGACGGAACTCAGTATTTGTAAAAACCGTTCTTTAAATGATGCAGATGTCAAAATGGCAACGACTTATCAAATTGTTTTACATGCTTTGCCAATGGGTGGTCGTGATAATCAAAAAGATACGCAGCAGCAGTGGTTGAAAAAAAGAAATGCTTGCGCAGCTAATGTAAGTTGTATTTCCAAAGCTTATCAACAGAGACAACAACAGTTGGATTCTATCTTACAAGATAGGGTATTAAGTCACGGTCCATTTTAGTTAAAGAAAAATTTTTTAATATTCAGGATTGAAAAATTCTAGAAGTACTCCATTCATAAAGCATTCGAGAACAAACAAACTTCAAAATTTAAGGAGTGATTTATGAGTGAACAAGCATCACAAAATTATAGTTTCCAAGCAGAAGTAGCCCAGCTTTTACATTTAGTGACGCATTCTCTCTATTCGAACCCTGAAATTTTCTTGCGTGAGCTTATTTCGAATGCATCTGATGCATGTGATAAGTTGCGTTTTGAAGGAATTAATCATCCTGAATATTATGAAAATGATCCGGACTTACATGTACGAATCAGCTTAAATAAAGAAGATAAAACGTTAACGATTTCTGATAACGGTATTGGTTTAAGCCAACAAGAAGCAATTGATAACTTAGGTACCATTGCAAAATCAGGTACTAAAGACTTCATGTCAAAATTGACGGGTGACCAGAAAGCAGATGCTCAGTTGATTGGTCAGTTTGGTGTTGGTTTCTACTCAGGTTTTATTGTTGCCGATAAAATTACGGTGGAATCACGCCGTGCAGGTTTAGATGCTTCTGAAGGGGTGCGTTGGATCAGTGGCGGTACAGGCGAGTTTGAAGTTCAGCAAATTGATAAAGCTTCACGTGGTACTGATATTATTCTTCACTTGCGTGATGACGCGCTTGATTATTTAGAATCTTATAAAGTTAAGCAGATCGTTAATAAATATTCTGACCATATTAGTTTGCCAATTGAAATGCAAAAAGAAGTTTGGCAAGAAGAGGAAGTCGCTGAAGGTGAAGAACCTAAAGGTGGCCAAATGGTCAAAACTGACGAATGGGAAGTGATTAACTCTGCAAGTGCTTTATGGACACGTAACAAAAGTGAAGTGACTGAAGAGCAATATGTTGAGTTTTATAAAAACTTAACGCATGACTTTGAAGCGCCACTGGCTTGGGCTCATAACCGTGTAGAAGGTAGTACGGAATATACCCAGTTACTTTATATTCCAAGCAAAGCTCCTCATGACATTTTTACACGTGAAGCAAAAGCGGGAATTAAGCTGTATGTAAAACGTGTATTCATTATGGATGATGCGGATAATTTAATTCCAAATTATTTACGCTTTGTACAAGGTGTCGTGGACAGCGCCGATTTACCGCTTAATGTGAGCCGTGAGTTGTTGCAAGAAAGCCGTGACGTTAAGACAATTCGTGAAGGTAACGCACGCCGTGTACTCACTTTGCTTGATGGCTTGGCTAAATCAGAAGATGCAAAAGACCAAGAAAAATTCAAGACGTTCTACACTGAGTTTGGTTCAGTGCTTAAAGAAGGCTTGGGTGAAGACTTCGGTAATCGCGAGCGTATTTTAAAATTATTACGTTATGCAACTTCAACAAATGATGAAGTGGTAACTTCTTTTGCAGACTATAAAGCGCGCATGAAAGAAGGCCAAAAAGCCATTTATTACGTTACTGCTGACAGCTTAGCTGCTGCTAAAAACTCTCCACAGCTAGAGTTGTTTAAGAAAAAAGGCATTGAAGTATTGTTAATGGCAGAGCGTGTTGATGAGTGGGCAATGAACTTTGTTCATGAGTTTGACGGTACGCCATTGAAGAATGTATCTAAAGGCGCTGTTGATTTAGGTGACTTGCAAGATGCAGAAGAGAAAAAGGCACTTGAGCAAGCGGCTGAACAGTTTAAGCCTGTGGTTGAGAAATTAAGTGACTCGTTGAAGGCTAAAACTAAAGAAGTACGTGTAACAACCCGTTTGGTAGACTCTCCAGCGTGTTTAGTAACAAGTGAAGGTGAGTTGTCTCCTCAACTTATTCGTATGCTGAAACAAGCTGGGCAAGCTGTACCTGAAATCAAGCCAATTCTAGAAATTAACCCTGAGCATCCTTTAGTGAAAAAACTTGAAGGTTCAGAACAGTTTGATGATTTGGCAAACGTGATTTTTGATCAGGCTGTGATTGCAGAAGGTGGTTTACCAGAAGACCCTGCAGCTTATGTGAAGCGTATTAATAGCCTATTGTTGAAATAATTTTTTGATATAAAAAAAGCCTCTGAACTGTCAGAGGCTTTTTTGTGGATAAAGAAAGAGTTATCCACAATTTAATGATTTTTGGTTAAAAATTAGCTTCAAGATTCATTTGTACACTAAGTTGATGCTTAGGGTCATCATCAATATGATTAAAAAAATTAAGATCATTTTGCATAAAAATCCAATCTCGCCATATAGGCTGACGCCATGACAGATAGGGGCCCCAACTATTTACCCGCATGTCATTTTTGGTATATACGCCACCACTATAAATACCGTAAGTCAGACTATTATCTTTTACAAACTCAAATTGTTGAAAAGTCCAATTACCCCAGTTGTATTCTTCATTTTCACTCTTATTCACATTAAATTTGTTAGCGAATAGGGTGTTGTCTTGCATTTTCTGCGTTAAGTTGAGCGTTGTTTCCGTATAGTTTCGGCTGGTTGAACCGTAGCGAAAGACCTGTTCGGTATCTATGCTTATGTTATGTCTTAAATTCCATTTTTTCTTGGCAAGAAATTGTACGTAAACATCACTGTCTGAATTTGAGCCTAAATCAAGATTATTTTCGAAAGGCATCCATGTTGAAATCGTATCCCAGCTTGCTGTAAGTAGATTACTAACCGAAATATGAGGTGTTGAAGCTTTCTTCTTTTTCTTACCCAAGGTTTTATAAGGGTGCTTGGGCTGAGTTGCACGGCTCCATAACGTATCATTTCCAAACACCGCCATCAGGTCCTGAATAAGTGCGGCATCTGAATCATTATTTGTTTCTGCTTCACAGGGTGAAGGTGAAAAAGAGAGTGTATGACTATTATTTCTTATGAATAGGGTGGACGAATGTAGAGATCGTCTTGTAGAGCGTTGATGCTTAAAAGAAGTAGAGAAAAGTTGCGTATGAGGAATTAAAACCAGCATACCTAAACTATAAATACAAAGTAAGGCTTTAGATTTATATTCGAATGAAAAAGAAGAGCATTGATTCATTTTTCTGAAAATCAGGAATCAAAAGTTAGCTCAGTATTGTAAGGGAAAAAGCTTAAATTTTTATTTAAAAGTATTTTATTTTTCACCACCTTGGAGACAGCCTCCAAGGTGATTCTTAGCAATTAGAACAGTGCTTCTAAACGTAAGAATGTGCTGACAAAATGGTTACGGTCTTCACGGTGGTCATTAAAGTAATTGACGTCGCCTTGTACAAAGAACCATTCACGAAAGAGCGGCTGACGCCATGATACAAATGGTCCCCAACTGTTTAAGCGTAAATCGTTGTCGTTGTAATAGCCACCTGTATAAATACCATAATTAAAACGGTTATTTGCAAAGAAACTATGTTCGCGGAAAACTCGGTTTTCCCATGTCAAATCATCATCTTGATCATCGGCATACGTTAAGCTGAACTGGTTCGATAAGATCGGTTGATTTGGACGAGCATGGGTAAGCTCTAGGTTAGTACGTAAATAATTTTCACTATGAATACCATAGCGATAAATTTCTTCAGCATAAAACTTAAAGTCATTACGGAGTTGCCAATTTCTCGATGCTTTTAAGCGAACATACACGTCGTCTCCAGAACGGATACCTAAGTCGGCATCTGTTTCAAACGGCAGTTTTTTAGAGAAATTTGACCAACGTAATGCGATTGAGCTGTTGTCATCTCGTGTTCGTTTAGTATCAAGTTTCTTATTTGAATCCTGATTTGGGTTTTGGTTAATATTGGCTGGACTATTATTAAATTCGTTATCTAAAGAGTCATCACCAAACACCACGCTTAAGCGTTTTTCTAGCGTAGGGAGTTTAATCTTCCCGCGTATTCTGGGTTTGATTTCAAAGTTATCGTACTCATTCCAATAGTTATCAACCATTACACGGATGGTTGCGGTAGCTGGTTTTTGAGGGTCGACTTCACCAAACCAGTTATCAATTTTTTCAGATGTATGATCAGCCCAATTTCGAATTTTCTTTTGCTTACGGTCAAACCAAGTCTGATCTTCGGTTTGCTCGGTGGGTGGAACAATAGGTTGATTGGACTGTTCCGGAAAAATCGTTGGGGTGGCATCAATCCACCTTGGTATTTGATCTAAAAGATTTTCATCTTTATTTTCTTCGGTTTGTACTCCAGATGACGAACCTTTGACTTGCTGAGTTGAAGAAGAGTTTACTTCTGCATGAGCCATGCATACTGAACCAAATCCTAAAGTTACAAGTGCGAAAAGCTGCCGATACGTAATAACGTGAAATGTTTTCATATCTATCTTTTATGTTTTGTTGTTATTGTCACTTTTGTTGATTTTTCTAATAAAATCAAGAGGACGACACAAAAGTTAAGTAAATTTAACTTTTCTTACATATTTGAAATAAGTTAAAAAGTTTAAGCTATTAGCGAGAATTTTTAAGCAAAAAAAATCCCCCAAACTAGGGGGATTTTAGATCAAGGAAACTTCAAATTCCGATCATTAAACACATAAAAAACAGAACATTACAGCGCGAATATTCTAAGTCGCAATCATAAACACATTTTAAACAATTGAATAGTTCTTTTTTTAGAACGCTCTATTGCTAAAACGGTGATAAAACATACGATTTGTTCACACTTTACAATTAAGACTGTTTATTTTGTGGGATATCACATGTTTCATCATTACAAACAGCTGCGTCATCTTGCTCGATTTCTTCAGCATTTGCTTTGAGCTGTGCTTGTTCTAACACTTGTAAAAACACTTCACGAGGCTGTGCACCTGCAAGCGCAATTCTTTGATCAAATACAAAGAAAGGTACGCCAGTTACATTGAGCTGCTCGTGTGCAATTTTTTCGTCATGACGAACGAAGTCAGCCAATTCATTCGTATCGAGTACATATTCAACTTCGGCATTATCAAGGCCAATACGAGAAGCAATTTCCTCTACGACTTCACGTTCGCCAATAGCTAAACCTTCAGTCATATAAGCATGGAAAAAGGCTTCTTTTGCTTCGTTTCCTAAACCTTTACTTTGTGCAAGGTGGATAATACGGTGTGCATTAAAGCTATTGCCTGAGTTGGCTTTTTGCCATTGGAAGTCAATACCTTCAGAAGCAGCCATGGCCGCAATGTTGCGTTCCATTTCTTCCATCTCTTCATAGGTACGGCCATATTTTTTAGCTAAACGTTCAGTATTTGAAGTGTCATGTTTTGCGGGAGCATCAGGATCTAGTTCGAAACTATGCCAGTGAATATCAAGCTCGATACCTGCCTCGGCAGCGACATGTTCAAGGCGTTTTTTGCCGATATAGCAGAAAGGGCATACTACATCAGACCAGACATCAACACGCATGGGAGAATCTCATAAATATAATTTACCCATCATAATAGGGATGATGTACACGGATTTAAAGCATTGAATGGAGAATAGAGTGTTGCGTATTGTGAAATAAATGGCATATAAAGAGCTATAAGCTCTATTTTATAACTATAAAGAGCAAAACTATAAGAATGGAAATAGGAGGTGTTTATGCGCCGAGTTTTGATTGCAATTGCAAGTCTGGTTGTTATTACGAGTATTGTTTTTTTTACCTATCAACATATAAAACAGCAGCAAGCCAAAGATAGCAGTCAAATGTTTGATGTGGTAATGACTGAAAAAATGAATCAGCTTTATGATCAGGCCCAAGACTGGACTAAACCTGTACAACTTGATATTCAAGATAAACGGCTGGCAGGACACTACAAACAAGTCTCAGAGTTTCTTTTGAGTTATTGGGTCCAAAATGTAAATGCACGTAATGAATATTTAAGAGAATTAAAAGCGGCGAAATGGGATACGTTTTTAAATGTTGACCGTTTAGATCATGATAAAAAACAAAAATATGCTGAAACCGAAAAAATGCTAGCCGATGTTCGCAGAGCTTCAGATAAGTATCAATCCGAATATGAAAAAATTCATAAAACCTTCTTGGCAAAAATTCAGGAACTGTCTGTTGATAAAGAGATGAGACAAATCCTCGAAATAAAATTAGGAGCTCAGCAAAAAGCCGATCAGGACCATGCAATTTTTATGATTGAGCTACAAATTTTAGATAAAGCAGAAGAAATGTTTAAGCTTTTAAAAACTTATCCATGGCAAAAGAAAGATCAGATGATACTTTTCCATGAAAATGCTCAGGTCAAAAAGTTTAATGCATTGTATCAAGACGTTTTAAAACTTAATGCAAAAATTGAAAAAATTAAGAAAAAGAATGTAGCTGCCTTGGAAGGGGAGTTAAAAGAATAGCGACAGGAGGAGCATCACTTTTTAAATATTGGTGCTCTCAGCTTTTCCTTTCGCCAAGAAAAATTGTAATAAACTTTGAGAAGTTTGCAGTTTGTTTAACTGATCGGACACATGCTTAAGTTCTGTTTGTAGTTTTTCTTGAACCACTGGACACAGCGTAAATACCCGTTCATCTAAATCAAAACATGGCAATAAAACATGAATATCTTTCAGGTTCATACCTGCGTCATTTAATATTTTAATTTTCTTAATATTTTCAATATCTTTTTGCGTATAACTTCGATAATTATTACTCGCTCGATGAGGCTGTATAAGCCCTAAATTTTCATAATACCGCAGCATACGTGGGCTTACTTTTGTGAGCTCGGAAACTTTAGCTAGGTTCATAAAATATGGGTTGACCTTAACAGTGGTGTCATAGTTTAGCATGTTTTTATATTTCAAAATGGTACTTGTTCAATGATTAGAAAACTCATTTTATTGGTGATATTCGGATTAATGCCATTTGTTACAAATGCCAAAACCCTTGAATTAAAGGAGAAGAACATGCGTCAAATATTTGTGCTTCACGGTTACTCAGCTTCTATCAATGATCATTGGTTTTTGGACCTAAAACATCAAATAGAAGATGAAAATACAACTGTTACTTTAATACCATTTCCAGATTCTGAGCATCCCGATGTAGATGCTTGGCAGAAGGTTTTAGATGAACAGATTCCACAGGTTAATGAAAATACCTATTTTGTGGCACATAGTTTGGGTGTGATTACTTTGCTGCACTTTTTGCAAAGACATGATTATAAAAATATTGGAGGAATGATTTTAGTATCTGGATTCTCTGGACCAATTGCAGATTCTTCCCCTCTCACAGCTTATATAACAAAGAGCAAAGTCGACACCAATTATTTTAAGAGCATAAAGAAAAAGTTGGTGTATTTATCTGATAATGATGATTTGGTTCCACCAAAACTGACGATTCAATTGGCTAAGGATATTGATGCGCAGTACATTACTGTTCCTAATGGCGGGCATTTTTTAGGTCGGGAAGGTTATACGTCATTTCCACAATTAGTCGATTCTTTAAAAAAAATGTTAAATGATTAATAAAAAATCCCCGCATTGAGTGGGGATTTTTTATCTTTACTGAAAGTTTGTAATTTTTATTCGTAATCTATTAAGGCTGGTAAATGATACCCATAACTTTCGCAGGTAAAGCGATAATATCGAAAGTTAAGGTAAACGGAAGCAGTGGTAAACTTGCTAGCTTCTCTTTAGTTGATAAGGGCACTTTTCCGCTTTTATCGTGAAGATATTGGATTCTAACGTGATATGGCTTAGATAAAGGGGTTATTGTTTTAAGATTGTTTACAGGAGGATAAACAGTTCCTTTAAGATTTAACTCAAATTTATGTAGTTCTAATGTCTTTTCATAGTCACATGGAACTACACCATATTTTTTAAATAAAGCTGCTTCTTTCTCGTTCAATTTCCTATTAGGTGGGGTGTAAGAAAATCTAATATGTCCGTAAAAACGGTTACTATTCGAAGCTGGAGCATTAAAATCTAGCTCATTACTGATTTGAATATATTGTGGATTTAATTGACTAATTAGTTGAACGAAATCATTACCGCCTTCACTAATAACATAACTATATTTTTTCCCGGCGATGATAATACTGTCCTCTGGTTCATTAGGGAGTGATACTGATGGTCTACCAAATGCAATTACATCATCTTCGGTTAAAGTGATCCATTCATAGCCTGAGTCGTATTTTGTAAATAGCTCTCGTGTGTTTTCACCAATAATCCGATTACGCGCACAACCAGTGAGAAAGAAACTGACTAGTAGACAGCTTATGAGAATATTCTGATTTAATATTTTAAAGTTCATTATTTCTGTTGAATTCAATAGATTTATAAGAGGCTGACTATAAACAAAAAATCGTAATATTTAAATCTGACAATAAGATATGACTTAGCCATATTCAAATTAATTTCTAAAACCTTTTATAGACTTCTTTTTAATAAGTTTAAAAATCTAATGTTATTTACCGTTTATCTGAGCCTTACTGAATCAAAAAGTAGTTTGTTGTAGCCTATTTATAGAGACCTTTATTTGAATCTTCATCTTTTGATTGAAATAGGATGACTGATTTTTTGGAGCAAGTTATGAACTTTCTAAAACAATCAGCTTTGATTGCTGCATTTGCTTTTATGGGTTTGCCAACTGTTCAGGCAGAAGAGGTAACGACTTTACCCACTATTCGAGTTATGGCTGAATCTGAGCTACGTGATGAGGTGGGCTTTGTACCGTTTCAAGAAGATAAGAAGGTACGCCAAGCACTACAACACCATGAATATAAAATACATAACGATATACAGAATGCTTTAGTCCCTGAAGGTATGACGACCATAGATTATCAGCCCGTTATGGCGCAGCCTGATCTCTCACAACTTTCTCCATTTTTACGAGAATATATTTTGGCGGTAGCGGGTGGAATCCAATCTTCTGACCCAACCAATGGTCTTTTTGAAATGTTAAAGCCGCTGAATATTAACCGAAGTAATGTTGATGCTTATCGTGATGGTACGATGAAAGTAAATCTTAATGACCTTATAAATTTACAGCAGCAAATTCAAGACGGTTTAAAAGGGCGATAAAATAAAAAAAAGTATTGAGTGGGAATTTTTATTTAAAAATAATCAGTTATTTTGATCGAAAAATAAAAGATGCGGTATTATTAGTGTAACTATACTTTTAAAAAATAAAGATATGAGCACTCAATTAATTGCACATCTAAAAAAGAAATGTGAAGCCGATGACAACGTAAAAATTTTACTTTCTCAGTGGGAGTTTGATCAAAAACTTGTTGGTAAAGCTTTAGAAAATATTGGGGGTTTTTATCCGCACTTTAGTAATCATAATGCCTCACATTCACAGCAGATTTTAGTCAATATTGAGCGTATTTTAGGAAATGATATTGATTTATTAACCGCTACAGATACTTGGCTTATTCTTGAAGCTGCATATTGGCATGATGTTGGAATGTTAGTTGATGCAAAAAATGCAAAGGAAGTGCATTTTAATCCTGACTTTAGTTTCATGATCCAAACGATTGCGACTGAAAAAGGGCATGATCTTCAGAAATTTTGCCAAGCGTATGTTGAACAAAATTGGTTGTCGGCAATTGGTACTGTAGATCATCCTTTTGATGGAATTGAACAATATCGTCAATTAGTTGCTGAGTGGTTTAGACGTGGGCATGACCAGCGAGTTGGCAAGATTGTTGAAGATCCCTTTAAAGATTTAGGTATTACTTCACCCAGAACTGAACTATTACCAAACCGAATTTATCGATATTTAGGGCAAATCTGTGTTTCTCATGGTATGAATTTTGATACTTTAATGGAGTCATTACCTTATAAACAGACTGGGTTGGGTACAGAAGATTGCCATCCACGTTTTATAGGGTGTTTGCTTCGTTTAGGTGATCTATTTGATTTAGATGATAACCGTTTCTGTCCAGTCATGGCAAAGCACGTCAGCAATATACCTTCAGTAAGTAAGCATCATCATGATAAGCATCTGTCTTTGCGTGAGTTTCAGCTGGATAAACGGACTGTGAAACTTGTTGCGGAATGTCCAGATGAAATGTCTTATGTAGAAACACAAAATTGGTTTGGTTGGATACGAGAAGAATTCCAAAATCAAATGTCACAATGGAATTTGATAACACCAAGTCTTATGTTTGGTTCTTTACCAACAATTGAACAATTAGATGTAAGAATGCAAATAAAAAATGATAATGGAATAAAAAGTGAAAAAATTCTATTAAATAATAAGCCGATGAAATTTACATTAGATGAAAAAAATGGAATGGAATTATTACAAGGCGCAAATTTATATAAAGATGAATTTAGTATTTATAGAGAATTAATTCAAAATGCTATTGATGCAACAATGTTAAGAATATGGCTAGAAGAAGATCAAGAACAAATAAAAAAAATGCATCCATACCATCCTGATTTTATCGATATATGTAAAAAATATCCCATTGAAATTGATATAATAAAAGTTAAGAATAATAAAGAATTAAATAAAAATTTATGGGAAATCATTATCAATGATAATGGTATTGGTATAAGTCTTAAAGATTTAAATTATATGCAAAAGATGGCTGGTTCTAGTAAAAATTATGAGAAGAAAAAAATAATCGATGATATGCCTGTTTGGATGCGTCCATCAGGTGAATTTGGAATCGGTTTACATAGTGCTTTTTTATTATGTAAGGACTTATCCGAAGAAAATCAATTTTTAAAGTTTACTACTATGAATTATTTTAGTAATGAAAAATTGAAAATTGAAATGAGCTCTCCGTTAGGAAGTAAAAAAGGTTATTGTTTTATCACAAAAATCGAAAATACTAAAAGAAAAATCGGAACTGAACTTAGAGTTAGATTTTTAAGTAAATTTGATTTTTCTCCTTATTATTTAAATGTGGAAGGGTGTGACTCAGAAGAAATAGAGCATAATAAAATAAAATTATATAAGAAAATAATATATCATTATATTTTAAGTAAAACCCCTTTTTATAATTTTGAAAACAATGATTATAAATGGGATAGTGAAAGATTAATAGCCTACAGGTTTTATATTTCTGAGAGGGAAGAGCAATTTAAATCGAGCTTCAGGGGGCAGGATGCATTTTTTAATGAATTTAGACATGGTCGTTCAGTTGTCGATTACCATATAGACTATTATGGATTAAAAGCTAGCAATACTTTAAATATTAGTCGTGATAAATGGAATGAAAGTTTTATAAGTATTTTAGAGGCCGATATAAAAATATATTTGGAAAAATACATTGAAGATTGTTCAACTACAGAAAAAAAATTTATAGGTAAATTAATGGACTATAATTTAGATATTGACCAAGGTTGGAAGGAATATAAAATAAATTTTTTTGATAAGTCATTGTTACTTGGTGATTTAGTTAAAAAAGATATCTTATTTGTTGATGTTGATATGTTCGAGTTTTTAGATGAGAACTTTGATCCTAATGTTGAATATTTTGTGATGTCACATAAGAATTTCAAAATTATATATAAATTTATTACAAGTCAGATAAAAAAAGATTTATCTCATTGCAAAATTTTTGAAAGTGATGCGATTTTTTTTGATGCATATGGTGATGAAAGACTTGATATGAAGTCTTTTTATATTTCTGCAAAAGGTACAAACCCTCCAAGTAGTATTAATAGCATAAAAATAAAATGGGAGGATTTTTCTAGCCGTCAACCTGTTGGGTATGATCATTATAATATTTTTGAACATTTAAATAATATGGTTACGTCTGTTAAATATAAAATTTATAAGGAAAAAATAGGAGAACAGTTGAATGTTATTAGAGATAAGGGGATTTGTAGTAAATATGAAATTTTAAATATTAATTGGGGTAGCCATAAATGTATAATTAATCCTTAC
>NZ_JBITPU010000014.1:0-120492 GCF_044684115.1 Acinetobacter sp. ABJ_C1_1
TGGCGGCGTAACTGGTGGTAATCCGCTTGGTACTGTTACTGATATTATCGGTGGTGTGACTGGCGGCGTAACTGGTGGTAATCCACTTGGTACTGTTACTGACATCATCGGTGGTGTGACTGGCGGCGTAACTGGTGGTAATCCGCTTGGTACTGTTACTGATATTATCGGTGGTGTGACTGGCGGCGTAACTGGTGGTAATCCACTTGGTACTGTTACTGACATCATCGGTGGTGTGACTGGCGGCATAACTGGTGGTAATCCGCTTGGTACTGTTACTGATATTATCGGTGGCGTGACTGGCGGTATTATTGGTGGTGGTACATCACCTATTTCCCCAGTTGTTGATGTGGTTCAAGGCGGCATCGATGTTCTTCAAGGTGTCGAAAGCCTAAAAACCAGCATTATTAATACAGGTATTAATACTGTTGCAGACACTGTAGTTGGTGTACTTCCTCAAACTGAACACCCTGTTACTGATATTGCTCACCTCGGCACTTTAACTTTCGAAACATCTCGCGACACTGTAAATGGTGCGCTTGAGGTTGTATCTGATTTAGTGGGCGGTAATATCCAAGGCGCTACTGATCATGCAACTGGTATCGTCAACACACTCATTACCAATGGCACAACTGCGACTGGTATTTTAACTGACATTCTTGGCGGTGTGACTGGTGCTATTGGTGGTGTGACTGGTGGCGTAACTGGCGGTAATCCGCTTGGCACAGTGACTGACATCATCGGTGGCGTGACAGGTGGTGTTACTGGCGGTAATCCGCTTGGGACCGTTACTGATATCATCGGTGGCGTGACAGGTGGTGTTACTGGCGGTAATCCGCTTGGGACCGTTACTGATATCATCGGTGGTGTGACTGGCGGCGTAACTGGTGGTAATCCACTTGGCACAGTGACTGACATTATCGGTGGTATAACTGGTGGCGCTACTGGCGGTAATCCACTTGGTACTGTTACTGACATTATCGGTGGTGTAACTGGCGGTATTATTGGTGGTGGCACTTCTCCTATTTCTCCAGTAATTGATGTGGTTCAAGGCGGCATCGATGTTCTTCAAGGTGTCGAAAGCCTAAAAACCAGCATTATTAATACAGGTATTAATACTGTTGCAGACACTGTAGTTGGTGTACTTCCTCAAACTGAACACCCTGTTACTGATATTGCTCACCTCGGCACTTTAACTTTCGAAACATCTCGCGACACTGTAAATGGTGCGCTTGAGGTTGTATCTGATTTAGTGGGCGGTAATATCCAAGGTGCAACTGATCATGCAACTGGTATTGTCAACACGCTCATTACCAATGGCACAACTGCGACTGGTATTTTAACTGACATCCTTGGTGGTGCGACTGGCGCTATTGGTGGTGTGACTGGTGGTGTTGGAGGTGACAGTCCTCTTGGTACTGTTACTGACATTATTGGTGGATTAACTGGTGGTAATCCACTTGGCACAGTGACTGACATCATTGGCGGTGTAACTGGTGGCGCTGCTGGCAGCAACCCTATTGGTGTCGTAACAGATATCGTAGGTAGCTTAACTGGTGGTGTAACTGGTACAGGTGGCACAGACGTTATTTCTAACTTATTAGGTGGAGTAACTGGCGGCAATGTAGGTGGAGTCACTTCTACAGTATCGAGCGTAACAAACACGGTTCATACTCTAGTACCTCAGTCATTACTTACTGACCACTTCTTAGATAATACTTTACATACAGTTTAATAATCTTCAAGAAAGCCACTAATAAAGTGGCTTTCTTTTTAAATATTAATTAATATTAATTCATTTCTTGCCATCTATAATATTTCTTATGTGCTAGCTCTAACATTGCATAATCATTAGGAGTATCACCATAAGCATAAATTGTAGAATACTGGGTTAAATCGTATTTATTTTTTATTCTATTTACTTTTTCTAAATAACCACAATCACCATCAACAAAATTACCAGTTAAAATACCATTATCTATTTCAAGTTGATTACAGATAACGTCCAAATCTAAAGACTGACACCAACTTTCTAAATAAACACCCAATGAAGCGGATACCACAACAACCTGATCTCCTTGCTGTTTATGCCAATGAATACGTTCTAAAGCATTTTCACGAATACAGGCAGGAATTACCGTTTTAGCAAACTCTTGTCCCATATATTTTAGGGAATCTGCATCGTAGCCTATATATCCCACCTGACAGAGCTTAGTTCGTATGGTCTTATCCGTTACCCATCCAAACTTATAGCCTGCAATATAAGGTGCAAGACGAATACCACCTAGTATTTGAGTTTTTCTGCTCAAAGAAAATTTAAGGAACAAACTGAAAGTATCGTTATGGGTGATCGTGCCATCAAAATCAAATAAAGCCAGATTCATTTATCGTTATCTCTAATATAATTAAAAAGTTATAAATTTAAATTTTTTAAAAATTACTAAACAACAGATACAAAAAAACCGCTATAAAAGCGGTTAATTCTTCAAGTTGGTGCGCTCAGAGAGATTCGAACTCCCGACCCCTTAGTTCGTAGCCAAGTGCTCTATCCAGCTGAGCTATGAGCGCGTAACTTGTGTGCCTTTCAGCGATTTGTTCTGTTTTACTTGGTGCGCTCAGAGAGATTCGAACTCCCGACCCCTTAGTTCGTAGCCAAGTGCTCTATCCAGCTGAGCTATGAGCGCATTAAGTAAATGGCGGTGAGAGAGGGATTCGAACCCTCGATACCAGTAATAGGTATGCTTCCTTAGCAGGGAAGTGATTTCAGCCACTCATCCACCTCACCGGAACGAGCCGCCATAATACAAACTAAAACCCTATTGTTCAAGTCATCATACTGAAATTTTCTTATTTTTTCGTTCAATGAATTATTTTTTAAGCAATTTCCTTATTATTTTCGTCTTTTTCGATCAAACGCTTGTTAAGATAGATATTATTTCTTCATTAAAATACAGTAGTGCATAACACATTATTGCAAACCTAAACGTGCAGTTCGGGTCTGCATGGCTTATGCTAAACTTATCTGCCAAGCGTGAAATCAAAAGACATGACAAAAAACTGGGCTGATCCCGAAGCGAAAGCTGAAGCTGAACGTTATGACAATCCTATTCCAAGCCGTACTCTAATATTAGATACGTTGGAACAATTGCAAACACCGCAATCTCATGCAGAACTTGTTGACCATTTTCATATTCAAGACCAAAAAAGTATCGAAGCTTTAAGCCATCGCTTAAGTGCAATGGTCCGTGATGGTCAAATCATGAAAGACGGGTTCAAGTTTCAGTTAGTGACAGACCAACCAACTTATGAAGCGACCGTCTATATTAATAGTAAAGGTTTAGGCACCGCACATATTGATGGTCAAGATGATCTTTTACTTCCTGAGCGTGAGTTACGTTTAGTCTTTAATGGTGATCGAGTCCGAGTTCGGCAGACCTCAGTAGACCGAAAAGGTAAACCGTGGGGGTTCATTACCGAGGTTCTACAACATCGTGTAAAACAGTTAATTGGTAAATTATCGGTACATGAAGGTGAATACTTTATTCAACCTAATAATCCAAATCAGCACCAACCTATTCCATTAGAAAAAGAATTAGTTGCACATGCCAAAGCGAATGTTGGTGATATGCTTCGTGTTGCCATAGATACCTACCCAACCCGTGAAGAGTTTGCAACGGCGCATATTATTCAATCTATGGCAGATAAAGCGGATACTGAAATTATTATTCCGCAGACTATTCTTGAGTTTGGCTTACCTTACGAATTTCCAGATGAAGTTATAAAAGAAGCTGAAAGTTTTAAAGAACCTTCTGCACAAGACCGTGAAGGACGAGTTGATTTAAGAGATTTAGCGCTCGTCACAATCGATGGTGAAGATGCTCGAGATTTCGATGATGCCGTGTATGCAGAAAAACGTCCAGGTGGTGGTTATCGCGTTGTCGTAACAATTGCTGATGTGAGCCATTATGTACGCTTAGATTCAGCTCTGAACGAAGAAGCAGAAGAACGTGGTACTTCGGTTTATTTCCCGCACTTTGTACTACCAATGCTACCAGAAGCATTATCAAATGGATTGTGTTCACTTAACCCGCATGTAGACCGTTTATGTATGGTCTGTGATTTGAAACTCTCTCGTACTGGCCGTGTAACGGGTTATGAGTTTTATCCATCGGTAATGCATTCAAAAGCACGTTTGACCTATACACAGGTAGCGCAATACTTTGACGGTGCAACCGACGCAATTCCAAAAGATCGTGATATTCACAAATCGCTAAATACGCTTTTTCAGCTTTATCAAATTCTGAAAAATTTACGTGCTGATCGTCATGCAATGGAATTTGAAACCATTGAAACGTACATGACTTTTGATGAGCTAGGCGGAATTAAAGAAATTTTGCCTCGTACACGTAATGAAGCACATAAGCTGATTGAAGAATGTATGTTGCTTGCTAACGTAGCCGCGGCTGAATATGCATTAGAACATGATGTTCCAATGTTATATCGCGTACACGAAGCGCCTGAGTTCTCACGTATTCAGAAAGTAAAAGACTTTGTTAAACTTCTTGGCTTACCTTTCCCAGATCAACCAACCCAAGCAGATTATCAAAAAGTTATTGAGGCAACTAAAGACCGTATTGATGCGCCAAGCATTCATGCCGTGTTATTACGCTCAATGATGCAAGCTTACTATGGTGCCAAAAATGCAGGTCACTATGGTTTAGCTTATGAAGCTTATACGCACTTCACATCACCAATTCGTCGCTACCCAGACTTATTGTTACATCGTGCTATTAAAGCTCATTTGAAACAAAAGCCTTATCCACTTTCTGGTGCAGCTTTAGATGATGCTGGTGAACATTTCTCTCAAACCGAGCGCCGTGCTGATGAAGCATCTCGTAGTGTAACGACTTGGTTGAAATGTCACTATATGCAACAGCACTTAGGTGATGAGTTCATTGGTATTGTGAGTGCTGTCACTGAATTTGGTCTATTCGTTACTCTTAAAGACCTCTATGTTGATGGCATGATTCATATTAGCCAGCTCGGCGATGATTTCTTTATTTATGATCAAGCAAGTCAAAACCTTATTGGACAAAACCGTGGTCAGGTCTTCGGTTTAGGCGATGAAGTTAAAATTCAGGTTGCTGGTGTAAATCTGGAAGAACGTAAGATCGATTTCCAACTTATTCAGCAAGTGACCCATGCTGGACGAGTAGTTCGTAGTCGTGCCCCACGTACAACCAGAACAGCAACACAAGCAACTGAAGAAATTTTTGGTAAACCAACTACTACTTCAAATGATGGCGAAAAACCTGTCCGCAAAAAGAAGGAAAAAGGTAAACCAAGTTCATATACTAAAAAGTCTGGTAAAAAAACCGCTACGAAAGCAGAGGCTAAGCCAGAAAAAGTAAAGAAAAAAGCAAAACCAAAAAAGAAAAAGTCGAATGCCAAATCTAAGGCTGACTAATTCATAGGTGTTTCTATTCTTTGTTATTAAGCTCCCAAACATGGGGGCTTAATATTTTTAGAACGTTTATTTTCAATTTAAGCTTGATTTCCTGCCTAACAATACCTACATCTAATACTATGTTTAAAAAATAATGTGGCTATTAGCAATGACTTTACAGCAAGCGACTCTACCTACTCCCCGCTTTGACCAAATTACATTAGATAATTTAAAACAAGATATTCAACAAGCGATTCAAGCAGGACAAGAGTTCTTAAACACACTTACAGCTGCACCTTCTGACACAGACCAGCAACTTGCTGTACTTGAACAAATTGATACCCTTGAAAATAATCTCAGTGAATCATGGGGTGTTTTATCGCATTTAAATGCAGTGATGAGTAATACTGAAACTAGAGAAGTCTATCAATCACTCTTACCCGCTTTAAGTGAATATTACACTCAGCTTGGCCAACACACGGCGCTGTACCAGACTTATCAACGCATTCATGATGGTCAGAGCTATTCAACGCTAAGTCCTGCTCAACAAAGTGCGATCCGTCTCGCATTACGTGACTTCAAACTTTCTGGCGTTGCTTTAGAAGGTGAAGAGAAAAAACGCTACGCAGAAATTTCTGCACGACTTTCACAGCTTTCTTCTGACTTCTCAAACCATGTACTTGATGCGACACAGGCTTACTTTAAACCACTTACAGAAGACCAGCTAAAAGGTCTTCCAGAAAGTAATGTTGAGCTATTAAAGCAGTACGGTAAACAGCGCGAGCTTGACCAAGCTGTAGCAACTTTAGATTTCCCAGCTTATTTTGCAGTCATGACCTATGCAGATGACCGTGCATTACGCGAAGAGCTTTATAAAGCTTATGTCACTCGCGCATCAGATCAGTCTGAACAAACAGAATTTGACAACAGCAAAATTATGGAAGAAATCTTGAGCCTTCGCCAAGAAATGGCAAAACTACTTGGTTTCAATAACTACGCTGAATATTCTCTTGCTAGTAAAATGGCTCCTGATGTCAAAACAGTTCACGACTTTTTAGCCGACTTAGCTGAGCATGCACGTACCCCTGCTCTCCAAGAAGTTGCTGAGCTACAAGCAATTGCCAAACAAGATAGGATTGATGAGCTCAAACCTTGGGATACGACTTACTATTCTGAAAAGCTTAAACAGCAACAGTTCAACTTATCTCAAGAAGCATTAAAACCTTACTTCCCTGCTCCGAAAGTCATTCAGGGCTTATTCCAGATTGTTCAGCGCCTATACGGCATTAACATCGTTGAACGTGAAGCTCCGGTTTGGCATCCAGATGCACGCTATTTTGAATTAGAAGACCAAGGCCAAGTGGTTGGTGGGTTCTTCTTTGATTTATATGCACGTACCGGTAAACGCGGCGGTGCATGGATGAGTGGCTTCCGCTCACGTATGCAAACTGTTCATGGTTTACAAAAACCAATTTGTTATATGGTGTGTAACTTCACTCCACCTGTAGGCAACCAACCAGCCTTATTGACTCATGATGAAGTCATCACCTTGTTCCACGAATTTGGGCATGGCTTACACCATATGTTAACTGAAGTAGATAATATCTCGGTTGCAGGTACTCACGGCGTCGCTTGGGATGCAGTCGAGTTACCAAGTCAGTTTATGGAATTTTGGTCATGGGACAAAGAAAGTCTTGATGTTTTAAGTGAACATATTGAAAGCAAGCAGACCTTACCTCAAGAGTTACTCGATGCATTATTAAATGCTCGTTTCTTCCAGTCTGGCATGCAAACTTTACGTCAACTCGAATTTGCACTATTTGACTTAACTATTCACACCAAGACTCCTGCGTTGAATAGTGAGCAAATTCAGCAGACTTTAAATGACATTCGCAAACAGTACGCAGTAGTTCCAACTGTCGACTACAACCGCTTCCAACATAGCTTTAGTCATATTTTTGCAGGCGGTTACGCAGCGGGTTACTACTCTTACAAGTGGGCAGAAGTTTTAGCGAGTGATGCATTTGACCGCTTTGAACATGAAGGTATTTTCAACACTCAAACAGGTAAAGAATTCCGTCAAGCAATTTTAGCTGTGGGTGGGAAAGACACTGCTCTTGAAGCATTTGTCAATTTCCGTGGCCGTGAACCAAAAATTGATGCGTTGTTACGTCATCAAGGTTGGACGAACGATAACAAAACCGCTTAAACTATGGGCCTAAATTGATCGTGTGGTTAGGGTGATAAAGATGAAAAAACGTTTCATTGCTGGGGCTAAATGTCCAAAATGTGAAGCCATAGATCGGATTGTCATGCTAACCACCGCTGAAGACGAATGGATTGAATGTATCGAATGCGGTTATAGCGAAAATCGTCCAACTCATATTGATGAGCCAGAAACACCTGCTATACCTGATGAAGTTGGAGTAATACAGTTCAAGCCTCGTCGTTCTGACTAAAGGTCTTAAACATGCCACTACAAAGAAAACAAAACTCAAAACTCTTGTGGATTTTAATTGGGGGCTTAAGCATTCTTGTAGTGCTTTTTTTCGCAGCACAATGGTTTTTCAAAAAAACCGAATCGTCAGCACCAATGGTTGATCCTCAACCTGTCTCGACACCTGCACCTCAAAAAACTACAAAACCATCTGCAAGTTCTGAGCCTATCGCTCAAACACAAACAGCTAACTCGCAACAACTTGTAAATGAAGATGTGCTCAAACAACCTGTCCCGGCTCAAGAGTCTTTAGCAAAAGAAGAAGTGTCTAAACTCAACGACATTCATCATCAGCTGCAAGATCAGGAAGAGACACTAAAAGCTCAACATGCTGATGCAGATCAACTGATTAAGCTAAAAGAAGAGCAAGTGAAGCTCCTCGAGGCTCAGGTTAAACAACAATAGTATTTGTTTAACTCTAAGTATGATGCAAAAAAGCTAGTTCATACGGAGCTAGCTTTTTTATTTATTAAGAATTTATCTACTCAAAATAACTCCGACATAAAAAAACACCCTCTTAAAGAGAGTGTTTTTGCTCGGCTTATATTTTTAAATTACTTGTACCAACCAAATAGTTTCAGTACTAATGGAGCATAAGTGACTAATACCAATGATGAGAACAAGACAATAATTGGTAATAACCAACGTTCATATCGGTAGTAGAAACTTGTATATTTCTCTTTGGCTTCTGCATCGGCAGCATTTACCTCATCATCACCAACGGATAACCGCGTGAGTAGATGGTTCAAGGCAACTGGTGGTGTTACATAACCAAACTCGAATGCAACCAATACAATCATCCAGAAGTGAATTGGGTGAATACCATTTTCGTAGGCTACAGGAGCAATCGTTGCTGCTACTAAAATTACAGCACCAAATGGATCTGTACACATACCAATAATGGCAAGTAGTAATGCAATAAATGCGAGCGAAATATAAATATTACCTAAATGGGTCGGCAACATTTCAACAATTTCAGTACGCTCGATTAAACCACCCACACTTGCAGACAACGCCATTAAAATAATAAGCGCACCAATATGTCCAACTGTTTCTGATGTTGCAAAACGTAATGCACCACCAAAACCTAGACGGAACTGTGAACTATGTGGATCGTGTGACTGTAAGAATGGAGATTTTTTCTCATGTTCACGAACAATTGCTTCATGAATATTTAAGGCTGGTGCCTCTTTAGGCATAACCATTTTATCGTACAAGATCATCGCAATGAGCACGAGAGGCAGAATCACTGGTGCAGTAAATTCGTTCATTCCTGTATCTAATGCATATTTATAAAATGCAAGAACAACCACAGTGATCAAGATGTATGGAATAACAGGTACAAAAGCACGTGCCATACCAGGAAGTGCTACTTTCGGTGAGTTCACACGGAACTTCTCTTCTGCCAAGAAAAGTGAGACACCCAAGAAAATAAATGCAGTTAACCAGAAGACATAAATACCATGTCCAAATAACTCATCAGACGTAACATGACGACTATCCAACATCGCAATTAGAACGACCAAGAGACAAGGACGTACTACTACACCTAGCGAACCAGACATTGCAGATACAGCGAGTGCATACTGACGGCGAGCGCCTGCATTCCAGACTTCTTTATAAATAATCGCACCGGCTGCGATAACGAAAATTCCAGAAGCACCTGTATAGGCAGTTGGTACAGCAGCAGCAATCAAAATTAACCAAGTTAAAGTTTCTGGTGCCAAGTTCCATGGACGAAGTACGTTTAGGAACAAATCCATTACACGTGTTTGCGTGAGCAACATACCTGCCCAAATAAATAAGGCAAGGTTTAAGAAAATGCCCGAGAACTCTACCAACTGACCAAGGTAAATCCCTTGCCCCATTGGGTAATCCATAAAGAACGTGAATGCAACACCTGTAATCACAGCCATATATGCATACAAAGGCACACATAATAAAGCTAAGCCAATATTGCCACCCTCACGTTTTGCTGGTGGGGAAACAAATAGCTGATAAAGACTAATTAAGGTAAGGACGACAAATAAAATCATCCATAACCAGTAAATAATGATTGTTTCATGAGTTGGAGAAACCCCTGAATTAATCACAGAACGGTACTGGCTAATTACTGAAGAACTAAGCAAAGCATTACCAAGCAACATAAAGAAAGCATACACTTTGTAGTCCAGCTTGGTTGCAGGGTTACGCAAACCAATATGGTGAAACTTCAACGATGCAGTAATCGCTGAGATTAAGACCATAAAGACTAGTAAAATTGCGCGGTTCTCTGTACCAAATTTAAATATGCCAAAGAAACCCGTTTCAATCGTACGATATGTACGCACCCCTGGATTTGCTTCAATATATTTAATGGTTTTATCGTAAGCCAGATATTTATCTTCACATTGCTGCTGTGCTGCTTGTAAGGATGCACGGACATCACTTTCTGAGGCAGCACCAAAGAAGCTTGCGAAATCATCAGATGCATTCGCTTTCATTTGCTCTTTTACTTGAGCATCAATATTTGGATGTCGATCACAAGACGGCTTTTCAGGCTCCGCACGCAAAAACGAATATTGCATGCCTATAGCAGGGTCACCATAAAGACGTTCCCCGATACGTAATAATTGTCCGTGGATCATTTCCCCGGTACCAATTATGAGCGTCATTAATAGTAAAATGAGGATCACGAATGTTGAGATCCATTCGTTCCATATATAACCCAGCAGACCTAATCCAGATCTTTTTTCTTGATATTCTTGCATAAATATTCCAATTTTGTTCTCTCAAACCCCTCATAACAAAGGCTTTGAGTCATGCAATTTCCTTGGTCAGGGGTATCGTCCATTCCCCTTCTACCAATCCCTTTATTCAACGATCAAATTTGCATCAAACTTTATCAATAAAGAATGACTAAAATCTCTTTTTTAACAGTTTGTATTGTCAATCTTTCTATTTGAACCTTTGTATAAGCCAATAGCATCCTCCAAAGATTGCACCGCCTATCGCCCCATATAAATGAGCTTCGGTTAAAACAGGACTCCCTATCAACTGTGCTGTGCCTGTTTGTCCAAAGGTGTTTTCCCAAATCAGCTTGGCAATAATTAACCCTAAAACCAGTAATGCAAAATTCCGTTCTTTACGGTATTGCAAATAAACTAAAGCAACAGCCGTATACAGCCCATGGAGTACTCCAGATAGACCGGCATATGCATCGATATAAGGCAAATAAAAATAGAACACCAAACTGATAAAAGGCGGCAAAAGAAAAAGAAGACTTAAAATGTGCCACACTTTGGTATGCGGAAATATGAAGGGCAAACATGCGAATGCCATCATATTTAAAAGAAAATGAATCCAGCCAACATGTACCCAGTGTGCTGTCCACAAACGCCAAAACTCACCGAGTAAGCTTTCACGCCAATAAATAAAATAGTCTGGAAATACTTGTAGACATGCAGAAACAGAAATGCACCCTGCGACCAAAAGCACTTTTTTATTGAGTACATGATCTTTCATAGCACACTCCTTTTAAAACTGAACCCCTTACGATTAATCAGAAAATAAGTAGCAACCGCAAGGAGTTAGTTTCTTCAGATCTGTTTACTGGGCAGGTGCAGAGGTCGCGTCAGCTGGAACTTCTGATGCAGCCCCACCATCAAATAACTCATCCAGTTCTGCTGAACCTTCATTTTTCTCATCCCAGAAATGAGACATACCATTATCACCCGTACGAACACCGGTATGCTCAGTCCAGTAGCGGTCAGAAATACTACGGACAATTAAACCCGCCATACTATCGATTAACTTGAAGTTCGGATTAACTGGCTTGTCATCTGCTTGAGATGCTGCATAAATTTTTAATGCATCACGGATTTTGGCGTCGTCACCACTCGCTTGAGCAGCTACAGCGTAGAGTGCATGAGATAAACGAACACCTTTTTGCTCACCGATTTGCACAGATTGTTTTAACGTCTCATACGGGTCTGGCTTACCTTCGTTAGCCCCTGGTAATAAAGTCCAGATCACCGCACGTGTTGCATTCGGCGCTCCCCAGAACTTTTGGTTATCAAGACAAACCATGCCACGTTCTACAATAGCAGCAATATCTTTCGGAACATTGACAGAACCACCTGAGTTAATGTCATTCGTCACCGCTTGAAGACCACTGATCATTCCAAGTAGATATACAGTCTGATCGGTATCACTACGCATAGTTGGACAAGAATCACCTAAATGGTACTTATATTTAGATTCCCAACGATCAGCGAATAATTTATAGCCGGTATATTGGCGTTCAGCAGCAATAGCAGCCCAACGCTTCTGCGCAATACGTGCATCTTGAGCTTCTGTTACTTGTCCTGCTTTTGAAGCGCGCAAATAACGTAACTCCTGTTCTAATGCTTGGTTTTCCGCACATACACCTGAAGCAGCATACATTAAGACAGCAACACGAGTAGGATCTGCACCCATACCTTTAGTCGACATGATTGCAGGAGTTAAGGCACTACCAGTATTACAAACCATTTCAGCATCTTGCATTGCCAAAATAGGTGGAACGACGTGCTTTTCCGTAAAACCTAAAGCAACATTTGCTCCGCTTTTCACGACGTATGAACAACCTGATAAAACTGAAGCTGCAAGAAAACTCATCGCCAAACCTTGGCTTATTTTTTGGACTTTAGACATCTTCCTGTCCTCGATGTAATTTGTTTTTTCCTTTTCAGATGTACATTAGCAGATGCATATCTTGAATAAAAGAGTAATTACTCTAATTGTAGCGCTTATACTTTGACACACTTCACAGCAGATAAAATTGACAGTTTTTCAGGGAAACAAAAATTTTAGGCAAAAAAAAGTAGCATTGCGACGGTTCAGCACATGCTACTTATTAACTGGGATAAGCTTTTAACGGCTTATATTATTGTTGTTCTATATAATCCTTGAGTAAAGTTCCTGCTCTTCCTACTACTACAGCCATAACAACTGCAATTAACAGAAACATCCACATTGAAATCTCCATGAGAGACCTCCTTACTACATTCGCACCCAATAAAACTGGACACTTGATGAAATTAATCGATTAACCAATTAAACTATTGACTGACCGACGACCTTTGCATCCTCTGTCTCTTAACTTTGCTATAATTAGCTTTATTAAGATGTTCCCTGAGTAAAGTTCCTGCTCTTCCTATCACCACTGCCAGAATGATGGCAATGACCAAGAACGACCATGTTGGCATCTCCATTTGAGACCTCCGACACACTTTACGTTGGTGTTTGTACTTTAACCGATAGAATAATAACCATATTGAGAAATTGTCGGACAATTGACTTTCTTGCTCTTTTTTCTGTATTTTAACTAGACAATTTAAATTTTCCGAAAAGAAATAAATCTTAATTATTTGATTTTTAATATTTTTAAATAAATATACAAATGTAGAATTGTCTAACAATTAATAGAATTTTTCTAAAGTCTTAAGCTGTTTCCATTGAGATAAGGACATTTGATCAAACCAAATCACAGAAGTTAGTGTTTCATGCCCTTCAAAATAGATCACTATGAAAATCTGATAATCAATTATTTTTAAAATTTCTACACGAGAAATGGTTTGTTCTGAATGAAAGCTAAGTGACCATAATTTCTGATCTAAATAAGCAATTTGAACGAGCTGTGGTCGCTTTAAAAAGAAAATAAAACTTATAAATAATAAACAGACCGCAACCAACCACCAGAGTATTGTTATCAGCTGATAAAACAGAACTGCTAAACTTAAGCCAATAAAAAACTGAAATATAATCGCGAAACGGCTATATTTCAGTTTAAAATTCAATTGGTTGACCAAAATTAATTAGCCATGAACATAATGCTTTAATTTATGGATGAAATCACGTAATTCTGTACGTGGCGGTTCAGATACTTCCATAAACCAGTCAAGTAAATCAGGATCTTCCTGCTCTACTAATTCAGCAAATAAAGCCTTTTCTGCTGGATCTGCCTTTAAATAATAATTTTTCACATACGGGTCAAAATAGACATCAATTTCCTTTAAACCGCGGCGTGCGCGATAAACTACTTTACGTTCTTCCAAGGTCATTTCTTCAGACATTTATTTCCCCATCTGCGTTGATAGTGCGCCTAGTTTACCTGATCACATAAGAAAGTTCGCTAAAAATATCAAATTGACCAAACTTATCACTTCATAGCTATAAATGAGCATTCATCACATTGTTAGACCTAGTGAGCTTCCCGTATTTTAGACTTATAACATCAAGCCCAAACCAAGGAAGAAATACAATGCAATCTGGTGCTATTCGTCCCATTCCAAATATGTTACCTCGCCATCTATTAAATGAAGAACATGAAGCTTTCCGAGAAACTGTACGCAAGTTTTATGAAAAAGAAGTGGTGCCAAATACTGAAAAATATGAGAAACAACAACATGTGGACCGAGATCTTTGGAATAAAGCGGGTGCGTTAGGTTTACTGTGCACAACCATGCCAGAACAATACGGTGGCTCAGGTGTAGACCGTCTATACAGTATGATTCTTATTGAAGAACAAGCCTATGCTATGGACTCAAGTACAGGTTTCTCGCTGCATTCCGATATTGTCGCCAACTATATCAATAACTTTGGAAACGAAGAACAAAAGCAAAAATGGCTCCCTAAAATGGCGACTGGTGAAACAGTGACCGCAATTGCCATGACAGAACCAGGAACGGGTTCAGATTTACAAGCTGTTCGAACAACAGCCGTCCTTGACGGTGACGAATATGTCATCAATGGTTCAAAAATATTTATTACCAATGGCTATTTGTGCGATATGGCCATCGTGGTCTGTAAAACAGGTAACAGCGATAAAGGCTCTGCCAATTTATCACTTATTATTGTTGAAGCTGACCGTGCCGGTTTTACCAAAGGTAAGCCACTCAACAAAATTGGCATGAAAGGCCAAGATACATGTGAACTCTTCTTCGATAACGTTCGTGTTCCTAAAGAAAATCTTTTGGGTATGGAAGGTATGGGCTTTATTATGCTCATGAAAGAATTAGCATGGGAGCGTATGTTGGTTGCAATTATCTGCCAAGCTGGTGCAGAAGCAGCGTTTGCACATACTGTTCAATATACAAAAGATCGTAAAGCATTTGGCAAGCCAATTAGTGCTTTCCAGAATACACGCTTTAAACTAGCAGAATTACGTACAGAAATAGATTTCTGTCGCACCTATTTAGATCGTTGTATGGAATTACAACTTGATGAAAAATTAAGTGTCGAAGCTGCCGCTGCCGCAAAATATAAAATTTCTGATATGTTTTCAAAAGTGGTTGATGAATGTCTTCAATTACATGGAGGCTATGGTTACATGCTGGAATACCCAATTGCTCGTGCTTATATTGACCACCGAGCAAACCGCATTTATGCAGGCACCAATGAAATTATGAAAGAGTTAATTTCTAGAACACTTTAATACCATAAATAAAAAAGGAGGCCATCTGCCTCCTTTTTTATTTCAAACCTTAAGACACTAGCTTTGGCTTACGTGTATTTACATCTGAATGTTTATGAAAATGAAGAATACCATCATCGAACTTAGCATTTTGTAATGACTTTCTATCTTCAAGATAGTTATTGGTTACTTGCCATGGAGCATGCTTACCTTGCTTTGGAAGCTCATGAGCTGCACGACTAATATAGCCAGAAGATAGTTTACCCATCACAGTATCTTCTTCCATTTCGTTTTTATTACCCGCTGGAATAACTTCGTCATAGTTATTCTTGTCCATATAGTTTAATAGACGGGAAATATAATCTGCTGCAATATCAACTTTTAATGTCCAAGATGCATTCACATAGCCAATAATCATGGCCATATTTGGAATATCACTTAGCATAATACCATTGTAAAGCATATGTTCTGAGGAGTTGATTGGCTTACCATCAACTTTAGCTTGAACACCACCCATAATTTGGACTTGTAAACCAGTTGCAGATACTATGATATCGGCATCAAGGTGTTTACCAGACTTTAATTGAATACCAGTCTCTGTAAATTTCTCAATCTGATCAGTTTCAACACTCGCCTTACCTTCACGAAGAATCTTAAATAGATCACCATCAGGTACAACACATAAACGCTGATCCCAAGGATTATAAGAAGGCGTAAAGTGTTTCATATCTACTTTACCCTTAAGCTGCATTTCAATTGCTTTTAAGAGCAAACGACGAACTGTTTTAGGATGCTTCTGAGACAATGCATAAATTGCGCGTTGCATACCAATATTACGTGCTCGCGTAAATTTGTAAGCCGCCTCTTCAGACATAAATCTACGAGTCTTTTCATAGATGAAGTCAATAGAAGGAACAGTTGCAATATACGTAGGCGAACGTTGTAACATCGTCACGTGACCTGCTCCACCTTTTGACATTGCTGGAACCAGAGTAATCGCAGTAGCTCCACTACCAATAATTACTACTTTCTTACCTGTATAGTCTAAGTTTTCTGGCCAATGCTGCGGATGAATAAGTTGACCTTTGAAAGCTTCTTGATTTGGGAAGGCCGGCGCATAGCCTTGGTCATAATTATAATACCCGGTACAACCTACAACAAAGTTGGCTACCCAAGTCTGCTGTTTTTTATTGCTATCTTCGACAACAACATTCCACTTCTTAGATGAAGAATCATAATTTGCAGAGAGTACACGATGACCAAAGTGAATTTTTTCTTTTAACTTAAACTCATCAATCACTTCGCCTAGATACCCTTTAATAGAAGCACCATCAGCCAATACATTTGCTTTACGCCATGGTTTAAAGTTAAAACCAAAAGTAGACATATCAGAATCTGAACGAATACCAGGATAACGGAAAAGATCCCAAGTCCCGCCAAAGGATTCACGACGTTCTAAAATTTCAAACTGACGTTGCGGAGAATTTTTAGATAAATGGGCAGCAACTCCGATTCCTGAAATGCCTGCACCAATGATTAAAATATCAACTTGCTTTTCCATTTTATTTTTATACCCATTGTTGAGAATATGACTTTATTAAAGCACAATTTTGACAATACACAATGTCAAGTTTGACCGTTTATCCGTTTTTTTATGTCACTTGAGGACATTTTTTTATTTTTATAGATCCCATAAAATAAAAAAGACCGGCATAAAGCCGGCCTTTTCCGAATAATATCAATTATTCAGCTGAAGTGTTAACTTCACGATCTACAAGCTCAACGTAAGCCATCGGTGCTGCATCACCAGCACGGAAGCCCGCTTTAAGAACACGTAGATAACCGCCGTTACGTTCTTTGTAACGAGGGCCGAGTACGGTAAATAATTTACCTACAGTTGCAGCATTACGAGTACGAGCAAATGCTAAACGACGATTTGCTACAGTATCGTTTTTTGCTAGAGTGATTAAAGGCTCAGCAACACGACGTAATTCTTTAGCTTTAGGCACAGTTGTTTTGATCAACTCGTGTTCAAATAAAGAATTAGCCAAGTTTTGGAACATCGCTTTACGATGGCTGCTTGTACGGCCTAATTTCACACCACTATTACGATGACGCATGGTGATAGTCCTACTTAATTAACGGCTACGATAGGCAAAACGGTCGTCCATACGAAGACTAGCTGGTGGCCAGTTTTCAAGACGCATACCGAGTTGTAAGCCTTTCGATGCCAAAACATCTTTGATCTCTGTTAACGATTTTTTACCAAGGTTAGGAGTTTTTAACAACTCAACTTCAGTACGTTGAACGAGATCACCAATGTAGTAAATATTTTCTGCTTTCAAACAGTTAGCAGAACGAACAGTAAGCTCTAGATCATCTACTGGGCGAAGCAAGATTGGGTCAACTTCTTCACGAGGTTCTTGAGCAACTGGAGTTTGGTCTTTCTGAAGATCAACAAAAATTGCAATTTGTTGTTGCAAGATTGTTGCCGCTTTGCGGATTGCTTCTTCAGGATCAACCGTTCCATTTGTTTCAAGATCGATTACCAGTTTATCTAAATCGGTACGTTGTTCAACACGCGCATTTTCAACGGTGTAAGAAACACGTTTAATTGGGCTATAAGAAGCATCTAATTGTAAACGACCTACAGGACGTGTTTCACCTTCAGGGAAACGAGAATCAGAAGTTTCATAACCACGACCTTGAGAAACTTTCAAGCGCATTTTTAATGAACCTGAAGCACTCAAAGTACCGATTAAATGATCTGGGTTAACCACTTCAACATTATGAGGTAAACGAAGGTCAGCAGCAGTAATATCGCCAGGACCTTGTTTTTCTAATGTTAAATAAGCTTCATTTTGATCGAACAGCTTAATAGACAATCCTTTTAGGTTCAGCAAGAGCTCGACGATGTCCTGCTGCAAGCCTTCTAAAGTACTGTACTCGTGCTCGACACCTTCTATCTCTACTTCAACCACAGCAGCGCCAGGTAAAGAAGACAATAGAATGCGACGTAAAGCATTACCAAGAGTGTGGCCAAAACCACGCTCTAAAGGTTCTAGAATCACTTTTGCCGAGGTCCCGCTAACCGCTTCGACCTTGATCGCTTGCGGAGTTAGAAACTCGTTTGCAGTACGCGTCATTATTGCTACCTCAAGGATTATTTAGAATACAATTCTACAATCAAGCTTTCGTTGATTTCAGCAGGTAAATCAGAACGATCTGGTGCAGCTTTAAACGTACCTTCAAGTTTAGAATGATCAACATCAATCCAAGCTGGAATACCACGTTGAGCAGCTAATTCAATCGCGTTTTTGATACGCAATTGTTGTTTAGCACCTTCGTGAACCGCAATTACATCACCCGCTTTAACTTGAATAGATGCGATGTTTACACGACGACCATTCAAAGTAATGCTACGGTGACTTACTAACTGACGAGCTTCTGCACGTGTAGAACCAAAACCCATGCGATAAACAACGTTATCAAGACGGCTTTCAAGCAATTTCAACAAGTTCTCACCAGTTGCGCCTTTAACACGAGCTGCTTCTTTATAGTAGTTACTAAATTGACGCTCTAACACACCGTAAATACGACGGACTTTTTGTTTTTCACGTAATTGTAGTGAATACTCAGATTGCTTACCACCGCGAGCCTGACCATGTTGACCAGGTGCTTTGTTAGCTTTTTTAGTTTTGACGTCAAATGGTTTAACGCCAGATTTAAGTTGCAGGTCTGTCCCTTCGCGGCGAGAGAGTTTGCATTTTGGACCAATATAACGAGCCATGAATGTTTCTCCTTACACGCGACGTTTTTTAGGTGGACGGCAACCGTTGTGAGGAATTGGAGTCACATCGGTAATGCTGTTAATCTTATAACCCACTGCGCCTAATGCACGAACCGCAGACTCACGACCTGGACCAGGACCTTTTACAAGGACGTCTAGGTTTTTCAAACCGTAATCTAAAGCTGCTTTACCAGCAACTTCAGCAGCTACCTGAGCAGCAAACGGAGTTGATTTACGTGAACCACGGAAGCCTTGTCCACCTGAGGTGGCCCAAGCCAATGCATTACCTTGACGATCGGTAATCGTAACAATGGTGTTATTAAAAGACGCGTGAATGTGTGCAACACCTTCAGAGACGGTACGAGTGACCTTCTTGCGTGTGCGAGTATCTTTAGCCATCTTTTAGCTTCCAGAAATCTTACTTTTTAATCGGTTTGCGCGGACCTTTACGGGTACGTGCGTTAGTTTTGGTGCGTTGACCACGGACAGGCAAGCTGCGACGATGACGAAGGCCACGATAGCAACCTAAATCCATTAAACGTTTAATGTTCATGGAAATTTCGCGACGTAAGTCACCTTCGGTAGGAACCTTAGCAACTTCTGCACGAATCGCATCAAGCTGTGCATCGTCCAACTCACGGATCTTAGTAGTCTCAGTAATACCAACTGAAGCTAAGATATTCTTAGCAGTGTGGCGACCGATACCAAAGATATAAGTGAGGGAGATAACAGCATGCTTGTTATCCGGAATGTTTACACCGGCAATACGAGCCATTCACTTTCTCCAAAAAGGCAGTAGAGATAATCAACCGCCCCACAAAAATCTTGAGGGGCGGATATTAACCCAATTCGCCTACTGAAATCAACAGGTCTTGATTAGATTAACCTTGACGCTGCTTATGACGAGGTTCTGCGCTACAAATCACGCGAATAACCCCATTACGACGGATAACTTTACAGCTACCACAAATTTTCTTTACAGAAGCTTGTACTTTCATGATGAAACCTCTAAGTGCGCTTATCCCTTAGGATGAGCAGTCGTTTTTCTCATTAATGTTTGATTGTCATATTGATGAGATGTTAAATGCGCTTGTAGCTGAGCCATAAAGTCCATAACAACAACGACTACGATCAGTAATGAGGTACCACCCAAGTAGAATGGAATACCAAAAGAACTTTGTAGAATCATTGGCATCAAACAAATGACTGTAATATAAATCGCACCAATAAACGTCAAACGATTAAGAATATGATCTAAGTAACGAGCAGTTTGCTCACCTGGGCGAATACCAGGCACATAAGCTCCGCTGCGTTTTAGATTTTCTGATACTTCCTTAGGGCTAAATACTAAAGCCGTATAAAAGTAACAGAAAAAGATAATTAACGCACCAAAGAGCACCAAATACAAAGGCTGTCCAGGCGACAATACCAAAGCTAAATCTTGTAAGCTACGTTTAATTAAACCAGCACTCGGATCTGCACTACCTACCCATTGACCAAGACTTGCTGGGAACAATAGTAAAGAGCTTGCAAAAATCGCAGGAATCACACCAGCCATATTAATTTTTAATGGTAGATGTGTTTGCTGAGCTGTAAATATACGACGCCCTTGCTGCTTCTGCGCATAGTTTACTGGAATACGACGCTGTGCTTTTTCAATAAACACAATCGCAGCCAATACACCAAGAGACAAAAGACCAAAGATAACAAGACCAATTAAACTTGTTTGACCATTATCTACAGATGACACTGATTGCATAATTAACTTAGGCAAACCAGCTACAATACCTGCAAAAATAATCATTGAGATACCATTACCGATACCTCTTTCAGTGATTTGTTCACCTAACCACATTAAGAACATAGTTCCAGCGATAAGTGACGTAACCGCAGGGATATAGAACGCAAGTCCTGTAGACAGAGTAATACCCTGACCAATAAGACCCGCACACATACCTACTGCCTGAACCACTGCAAGTAGTAATGTACCTTGACGCGTATATTGATTAATTTTTCGCTTACCTTGCTCTCCTTCCTTTTTCAAGGCTTCAAGAGAAGGAATCACCGTTGACATTAACTGCACAATAATTGATGCAGAAATATAAGGCATGATCCCTAAAGCAAGAATCGACATTCGCTCTAAAGCACCGCCAGAAAACATATTGAATAGCCCAAGAATAGTTCCTTGGTTTGCATGAAATAAATTTTCTAACGCAGCATTATTAATGCCTGGTACTGGAATATGCGCTCCTAGTCGAAAGACCAGCAATGCACCGATTAGAAAACTCATCCGGCGAATAATTTCACGGTATTTCACATGAAATGGCTGACCTTTCATCATGTTGACATGACCTGAAGAACTAGGAGACATAGACACTCGAGATTACTCCTCGACTTTACCGCCAGCTGCTTCAATTGCAGCTTTAGCGCCTTTAGTCAATGCAACACCTTGAACAGTGAATGCACGAGTGATTTCACCAGAAAGCACGATACGAGCACGAATTTGATCGCGACGAACAACATTCGCAGCTTTTAAAGTTTCAAGGCTAACAATGTCGCCTTCCACTTTAGTTAACTCAGACAAACGTACTTCAGCAGTTTTTAAAGCGATTTGGCTAGTGAAACCGAATTTAGGTAAACGACGATAAATCGCTGTTTGACCGCCTTCGAAACCTGGACGAACGCCACCACTTTTACGTGATTTTTGACCTTTGACACCACGGCCACCAGTCTTACCAACGCCAGAACCGATACCACGGCCTAAACGACGGTGTTCACGTTTTGCACCTTCTGCAGGTGCAAGCTCATTTAAACGCAGAGTCATGGCTTATTCCTCTACACTAACCATATAGTAGACTTTGTTGATCATACCGCGGTTAGAAGGCGTATCTTGCACTTCTACAGTATGACCAATACGACGCAGACCTAAACCTTGTAAGCAAAGCTTGTGATTTTTCAAGCGATGTGAAGAAGATTTAGTCTGGGTAACTTTAATCGTTTTCATGATTGATTACCCTTGAATTTCTTCTACTGATTTACCACGTTTCGCAGCGACTTTCTCAGGAGAAGTCATATCACGCAAACCTTTAAAAGTTGCGTTTACTACGTTAGCAGCATTTGTAGAACCATAACATTTAGCAAGTACGTTATGTACACCTGCAGCTTCAAGAACGGCACGCATTGCGCCACCAGCGATTACGCCAGTACCTTCTGAAGCAGGTTGCATGTATACACGGCTTGCACCATGACGAGCATTCACAGGGTGTTGTAAAGTAGTACCAGCAAGGTCTACAGTGATCATGTTGCGACGAGCAGCTTCAAGTGCTTTAGATATAGCAGCAGGAACTTCACGTGCTTTACCACGACCAAAACCAACACGACCATTACCATCACCCACAACAGTTAATGCTGTGAAAGAGAAGATACGACCGCCCTTAACAACTTTGGCTACACGATCAACGGCAACCAGCTTTTCAACAAGACCTTCGTTTTGTTCAACTTTAGCCATGATTAGAACTCCAAGCCGTTTTCACGAGCAGCATCAGCCAAGGCTTTGATACGACCATGATATTTAAAACCAGAACGGTCAAATGCAACTTTAGTTACACCAGCTGCTTTCGCGCGTTCTGCGATTAAAGCACCTACTTTAGTAGCCGCGTCTACATTACCTGTAGTACCGCTACGTAAAGATGCATCCAAAGTTGAAGCTTGCGCTAAAACTTTGCCACCATCTGCTGAAATAACTTGAGCATAGATGTGACGCGGAGTGCGGTTTACACACAAACGAGTCGCACCCAATGCACGAATGTGCAAGCGTGTGCTTTTCGCACGACGCAAACGGGATTGTTTCTTTTCGTTCATAAGAACCTCGCGCCTTATTTCTTCTTAGCTTCTTTACGAAGAATGACTTCATCCGAATAACGAACACCTTTACCTTTATATGGTTCAGGAGCACGGTATGCACGGATTTCTGCCGCTACTTGACCTAACAACTGCTTGTTTGCTGATTTCAAAATGATTTCAGTAGCAGTTGGAGTTTCCGCTGTTACACCTTCTGGTAAAGCGTAGTCAATTGGGTGTGAGTAACCAAGGTTAAGGTTTACAACAGTACCTTTAACCGCAGCTTTATAACCAACACCAACTAGCTGCAACTTACGTTCGAAGCCTTCGCTAACACCTTTTACAAGGTTGTTCAATACAGCGCGAGCAGTACCAGCTTGCATCCAAGCATCTTTCGATTCTTTAACTGGAGCAAGTTGAAGTTTACCTTCTTCCTGTTTTAGCTCGACCAGCGCATGCAGGTTGAAAGACAATGTACCTTTAGTGCCTTTCACTTCGACCTGCCGGCCGTTCTGAGTAACTGCTACACCATTAGGTACAGTTACTGGGGCTTTAGCCACACGAGACATGAGGAATCACCTATTAAGAAACAAAAGCAATAACTTCACCACCAACGCCCGCAGCACGTGCAGCGCGATCAGTCATGATGCCTTTGCTTGTAGAAACAATTGCAATACCTAAACCTTGCTTAACGCTTGGAAGTTTATCTTTACCACGGTATTGGCGAAGACCTGGACGGCTTACGCGCTTAACCATTTCGATAACTGGTTTGCCTTCGAAATATTTTAAAGTAATTGTCAAAGTAGATTTTGTCTCTTCTTGAGCAACTTCTACATTTGAAATATAACCTTCTTGTTGAAGTACGTTTGCAATTGCAACTTTCAACTTAGAAGAAGGCATAGAAACAGTTTGTTTCTTAGCCATTTGTGCGTTACGAACACGTGTTAGCATGTCGGCAACGGTATCTTGCATACTCATTTAGTCGCTCCTTACCAGCTTGCCTTAACAACGCCTGGTACATCACCCTGCATTACTGTGTCACGTAATTTGTTACGGCTTAAACCGAACTTACGGAAGTAACCATGAGGACGACCAGTTAAACCACAACGGTTACGAAGACGTACCGGAGATGCATTACGTGGCAATGCTTGTAACTTTAACATCGCTTCGAAACGCTCTTCTTCACTTGCATTTACGTTTGCAATCGTAGCTTTTAATTCAGCACGTTTTGCAGCGTATTTAGCAACTGTTTTTTCGCGTTTCAATTCGCGATTAATCATACCTTTCTTAGCCATATCGACCTCTTATTTGAACGGGAAGCCGAATGCACGCATAAGCGCACGGCCTTCGTCATCGGTGCGAGCAGTCGTAGTAATAGTAATATCCATACCACGAATACGATCAATCTTGTCGAAATCGATTTCAGGGAAAACGATTTGCTCTTTCAAACCCATTGAGTAGTTACCACGACCATCAAATGATTTCGAAGAGAAACCACGGAAGTCACGGATACGAGGGATTGCGATTGAGATCAAACGGTCCAAGAATTCGTACATTTGGTCGCCACGTAAAGTAACTTTACAACCAATCGGCCAACCATCACGGATTTTGAAACCTGCGATAGATTTACGAGCAAGTGTAATTACTGGTTTTTGACCAGCAATTAATTGCATGTCGACTACAGCGCCATCTAATAATTTCTTATCAGTTGCAGCTGCGCCTACACCCATGTTTAGGGTAATTTTTGTGATGCGTGGAATTTCCATCACGTTCTTAATGCTAAGTTCTTCTTGTAACTTTGCTTTAAGTTCATCGTTGTAACGTGCTTTAAGTCTGGCCATTGCCTTTTCAACCTATTACTTCGCTACCGCCACTGATTCACCATTTGATTTATAAACGCGAGTTTTCACGCCATCAATCACTTGGTAACCAACACGGTCAGCCTTCTGGGTTGTAGCATTTAAAATTGCCACGTTTGAAATATGAAGCGAAGCTTCTTGAGTAACTACACCGCCTTCAGCGCCAGTTACACGGTTAGGCTTTTGATGCTTCTTCACTAAGTTAAGGCCTTCAACCTTAACGCGGTCTTCAGAAACAGACAATACAGTACCCTGTTTGCCTTTTTCTTTACCTGCGATCACGATAACTTGATCGCCTTTTTTAATCTTAGCCATGATTGCCTCTTATAGAACTTCAGGAGCCAATGAAATGATTTTCATGAACTGTTCAGTACGAAGTTCACGAGTCACTGGTCCGAAGATACGAGTAGCAATCGGAGCTTTGTTGTTGTTCAAGATAACTGCAGCATTATCATCAAAACGGATCACAGAACCATCTGGACGACGAATGCCGAATTTAGTACGAACTACAACCGCATTCATCACGTCACCTTTTTTAACACGTGCGCGTGGGATTGCTTCTTTTACAGTAACTTTAATAATGTCGCCAACAGAAGCATAACGACGATGTGAACCACCAAGTACTTTAATACATTGTACGCGGCGAGCACCACTGTTGTCTGCTACGTCGAGCATAGTTTCGGTTTGAATCATTGCCCTACTCCAAAACCGAGCATCACCGGTCACAATTTCGAAAGGCTCAAAGAGTACTCGAAATTGACCGATGATGCAACAAGAACGTCGAATTACTCAGCAGCTGCTTCAACTACTTCCACTAAAGTCCAAGCTTTAGTTTTAGAAATTGGGCGGCTTTCTTTAATGGTTACAACATCGCCAATTTTAGCAACATTGTTCTCATCATGAGCGTGTAACTTAGTTGAACGGCGAATTGACTTGCCATACAACGGGTGTTGAACGCGGCGTTCAATAAGAACAACAATAGATTTATCCATTTTGTCACTTACGACTTTGCCGGTTAACGTGCGGACTGTTTTTTCACTCATTGTCCGTTCCCCTGTTTTTCGGTAAGGAGTGTCTTAATACGAGCAATTGTCTTACGAGCAACTTGCACTTCGTGCGATTTACCCAACTGACCAGTTGCTTTCGCCATACGAAGACGGAATTGGTTAAGCTGTTGCTCATCAAGCAAAGCTTTCAACTCTTCTACCGATTTTTCACGTAGATCTTTAGTTTTCATTACATTACCGTCCGAGTCACGATAGTGGTTTTAAACGGAAGTTTAGCAGCAGCTAAAGCAAAAGCTTCACGCGCTAATTCTTCGTTCACACCTTCAATTTCGTACAGGATCTTACCTGGTTGGATCTGGCAAACCCAGTATTCCACGCTACCCTTACCTTTACCCATACGCACTTCAAGAGGCTTTTGAGTAATTGGTTTATCCGGGAATACGCGAATAAAGATTTTACCACCACGCTTAATACGGCGGCTAATAGTACGACGTGCAGCTTCAATCTGACGCGCAGTCATACGACCACGTTCAGTTGCTTTAATTGCAATCGAACCAAATGATACTGTACTACCACGATGCGCTAGACCAGTGTTACGGCCTTTGTGCACTTTACGGAATTTGGTACGTTTAGGTTGCAACATGGATTATTCTCCCTTGTCAGCAGCACGGTCACCGCGACGACCACGACGCTCTTGACCTTCACCACGACCACGACCACGTTTAGCTGGACGATCTTCAGCAGGAGCAGGGTTCATGACTTGTTTCATGCCACCTAAGATCTCGCCACGGAAAATCCAAACTTTAACACCAATCGTACCGTAAGTTGTTTCTGCACGCATAGTTGCATAGTCAATGTCTGCACGTAACGTATGCAAAGGTACACGACCTTCACGATACCATTCTGTACGAGCAATCTCTGCACCACCTAAACGGCCAGACACTTCAACTTTGATACCTTTAGCACCAGCACGCATAGTGTTTTGAACCGCACGCTTCATAGCACGACGGAACATAACACGCTTTTCTAATTGAGAAGCAATTGCTTCAGCAACTAAACGCGCATCTAAGTCTGGGCGATCAATTTCGTTGATACTTACTTGCGCTGGAACACCCATAATGCTGGTAAGTTCGCGCTGTAATTTCTCAATATCTTCGCCTTTTTTACCGATTACGATACCAGGACGAGCTGTGCTAATAGTTACTTTAGCAGCGCCTGATGGACGTTCGATAAGAATATTGCTTACCATCGCATTCTTAAGTTTTTTAGTTAAAAACTCACGAACTTGAAGATCTTTAAGCAAGTATTCAGCGTATTGTTTCGGATTCGCATACCAGTTAGCGTTATGACGTTTCACAACACCTAGGCGGATACCGATTGGATGAACCTTCTGACCCATATCAAACCCCTACCTTAACGGTGATGTGACAAGTACGCTTAGTAATACGATCTGCACGGCCTTTAGCACGTGGCATAATACGTTTAAGGCTCATGCCTTCATCAACGTAAATCGTAGAAACTTTAAGATCGTCAACATCTAAACTGTTATTGTGTTCAGCGTTTGCAATCGCAGATTCCAATGCTTTTTTTACTAAAACAGCAGCTTTTTTATTGCTGAAGTTTAAGATGTTTAAAGCATGCGCAACAGATTTGCCGCGAATAAGATCTGCAACCAAACGTGCTTTTTGTGCCGAGATAGCGGCACCGCGTAATTTAGCAGTTACTTCCATCATGACACCTATTAACGTTTAGATTTCTTGTCAACACCGTGACCACGATAGGTACGAGTTGGCGCGAATTCACCGAGTTTATGACCAACCATATGCTCAGTAACAATTACTGGAACGTGATTACGACCATTATGAACAGAGATTGTTAAACCAACAAAATCTGGAAGGATCATCGAACGACGAGACCAAGTTTTGATCGGCTTGCGAGAGTTACTAGCAACAGCCGCTTCAACCTTAGCGAACAAGTGCGCATCGACGAATGGGCCTTTTTTCAGAGAACGAGGCATTAGTCAGATTCCTTTACTTGACGCGACGGTCGCGAATAATCATCTTAGTCGTACGCTTATTGGTACGTGTCTTGTACCCTTTAGCTTTTTGACCCCATGGGCTTACAGGTTGAATACCTTTGTTACGCCCTTCACCACCACCGTGTGGGTGGTCAATCGGGTTCATCGCCATACCACGTACGGTAGGACGAACACCACGCCAGCGTGAAGCACCAGCTTTACCCAATGAACGAAGGTTGTTTTCTTGGTTAGAAACTTCACCAATTACAGCGCGGCATTCAACGTGTACTTTACGCATTTCGCCTGAACGAAGACGAATAATCGCGTAAGAACCATCACGACCCAACAACTGAACAGAAGCACCAGCAGAACGCGCTAATTGCGCACCCTTACCAATTTTAAGTTCAACGTTATGAAGTGTAGAACCGATCGGCATGTTACGAAGTGGCAAGCAGTTACCTGGACGAATTGGAGCATCGTTACCAGATTGTACTTTATCGCCAGCACGTAAACCTTTAGGTGCAATGATATAACGACGCTCACCGTCAGCATATTTCAATAAAGCAATATGTGCTGTACGGTTTGGATCGTATTCAATACGCTCTACAACAGCTGGGATGCTGTCTTTGTTACGTTTGAAGTCAACGATACGGTAGTGTTGTTTATGACCACCACCAACGTGACGAGTAGTAATGTGACCGTTGTTATTACGACCACCAGTACGTTTTTTAGCTTCAACCAACGGTGCGTAAGGAGCGCCTTTGTGAAGATGGTCATGAACCACTTTCTCTACAAAGCGACGTCCTGGAGACGTTGGCTTACATTTTTGAATCGGCATAATTTTCGTCCTTATTCCGCTGCGCTTTCAGCGGTATCGCCCAAGTCAGCCATTTCAACATCTTGGCCGGCTTTCAGGGTGACGTATGCTTTTTTAACATCAGAACGACGTCCTAATGTACGACCAAAGCGCTTAGTCTTACCTTTAGTAATAGTTGTGTTAACTTTAACAACTTCTACACCAAAAAGTTTTTCAACTGCTTTTTTGATTTCAAGCTTAGTAGCATTGATGTCTACTTTAAATACTTGAACACCAACAGTATCACCTAAAACTTGTGCCTTTTCTGAGAAGACTGGTCCTTTAAGGACTTGATAGATACGTTCGTTGTTCATCCGAGTTCTACCTCAATTTTCTTAGCAGCAGCTACAGACATCACAACTTTATCAAACGCGATCAAGCTTACAGGATCGATTGCAGTTGCATCTACCACATCTACATGCGGAAGGTTGCGTGCTGCAAGATATAAGTTCTCATCTACAGCGTCAGTAACGATTAATGCACGAGCAGCATTTAAGTCGTTAAGTTTTGCAAGCAATTCTTTAGTTTTTGGAGCTGCAACAGCAAACTCTTCAACTAACACAAGGCGATCTTGGCGAACAAGTTCAGCTAAGATACATTGCATTGCACCGCGGTACATCTTACGGTTTACTTTTTGAGACCAATCTTGTGGACGAGCAGCAAAAGTTTTACCACCACCAACCCAGATAGGGCTACGAATAGAACCCGCACGAGCACGACCAGTACCTTTTTGACGGAATGGTTTTTTACCACCGCCAGAAACGTCTGCACGCGATTTTTGAGCACGAGTACCTTGACGACCACCTGCTAAATAAGCAGTAACAACTTGGTGTACAAGAGCCTCGTTAAATTCACGTCCGAAAGCAACTTCAGACAATTCAACAGCAGAGCCGGAAACAGTTTTCAAATTCACGGTATTTCCCCTCAGGCCTTGATGGTAGGACGTACAATTACGTCACCGCCAGTTGCACCAGGAATTGCACCTTTAACAACTAAAACAGAACGTTCAGCGTCAATAGATACGATTTCAAGACCTTGTACTGTTACGCGTTCATCACCTAAGTGACCAGCCATTTTTTTGCCTTTGAACACGCGTCCAGGAGTTTGGTTTTGACCTGTAGAACCTAATACACGGTGAGAAACTGAGTTACCGTGAGTAGCGTCTTGGGTACGGAAGTTCCAACGTTTAACACCACCTTGGAAACCTTTACCTTTTGATTGACCAGTTACGTCAACAATTTGACCAACTGTGAACAAATCAACGCCAATAGTACCGCCAACTTCACGACCGTCAAGCTCAGCTTCAGTAACACGGAACTCTTTAACTAAACGACCAGCAGCAACACCAGCTTTCGCGAAGTGACCTTTCTGAGCGTTAGTTACGCGAGATTCGCGACGTTCACCAGTAGTTACTTGAACAGCTTGATAACCATCAGTTTCAAGTGTTTTGATTTGCGTAATGCGGTTTGGATCGACTTCGATGACTGTAACAGGTACAGAAACACCAGCATCTGTAAAGATGCGAGTCATACCACATTTGCGACCGACTAAACCAATAGCCATGTGCATAAACCTCTAAAAAAGCGGCCTAATTAACTAATCGTTAATTAACCGAAAGCCTTAACCCAAAGCGATCTGAACATCAACACCAGCTGCAAGATCTAACTTCATCAATGCATCAACAGTTTTATCTGTAGGTTGAACGATGTCGATCAAACGTTTGTAGGTGCGGATTTCGTACTGGTCACGCGCATCTTTGTTAACGTGCGGTGAAGTAAGAACGTTGAAGCGTTCGATGCGAGTAGGCATCGGAATTGGACCACAAACTTGTGCGCCGGTACGCTTAGCGGTTTCTACGATCTCTTGAGCAGATTGATCAATCAGACGATGATCAAAAGACTTAAGACGGATACGAATTCTCTGGTTAGACATACCAGTAAACTCCAAGCCAAATATATAAAGAATCACCTTTGACGCATCTCACCTATTGGTAAGTGTCAAAGGCAGTGATAATCACCAAGGTCGTGATCGATGCCACGACTGTAATGCACATTTACTACTTTCTTCGCAGTAAATGCCCTCTTCTTGAGGGTCGCTCATTATAACGATTGTTTAAGTCTTATGCAATTCTCTTTTTCTATTTTTTGTTCAAATCCTGCTTTAGCCGAGTATGTGTAATTCATTCTATGCACTTATTACGAACTCGATCGCTTTATTTAAGAGTTGATTACCCTGTTCAAATTTTTGTGCTTCCGAATATTGCAGTTCTCTTGCCGATTGAACATATTCACCGTCAAAAATAGATAGCTCCTCTTCATTTTCAAGTAAGAGTTCTAAAGCTGCCGGTGTCATTTCCGGATGAAATTGAAAACCTAATACATTTTTCCCAATCTGATACATCTGATTACGACAAGCAACGTTCTCAGCTAAACGTATAGCGCCTTTAGGTATTTCAAATGTTTCACTATGCCACTGCATCACATTGATTTCTTCAGGTAGCGGAAAGCTTTCTTGGGGTAAGTTGGCAACTCTTTGAACTGTCGACCATCCAAGTTCTTGATAACGATTGCGACTAACAGCTGCACCTAATGCATTTGCAATTAACTGCCCACCTAGGCAAAGACCTATAGCAGGTTTTCCTGCCGCCAAATATCGACGCAACCATCTTTTTTCTATTTTAAGCCATGGATAGTTTGCCTCGTCATTTACACTCATGATTCCACCCATGATTAATAGTAAATCTACTTCTTCAATTCGTGGTAAAGCTTCTATTTCAAGTGACCGATCAACCGGAAGTGCAAAGAACTCCGTAGAGCTAATAGTGGCGTGATGAGCTTTTAAAAATGAATAACAGCTTCCAAACCCTTCGCCAGCAATATGTTGAAAATAGTGAACACGTAAATGCGACTTCATGCGCTTAAACCTATTGTTGTTAGAATGTTGGTTTGATCTTTGCAAAAATAAAGCCAAGTTTTTAGTGAATGTTACAGCAGTAACGAAACATCTTAGAATTAATCAAAAATCTAGCGAATAAGTGAGATTTCTCTTAATCTAATCTTATTATTTAAAGCATAGCGCCCCATGAAAAAGCATAACAATTTCCAAACCCGACTCATTCATGCACCACGAAAAGCACCTCAATTCATCGAGACCGTGCAACCTCCCTTATTTCGTGCATCGACTATTATTTTTAAATCGACTGCGCACCTTTTTGACCGTCATTGGACTAATCCTTATGACTATAGTTATGGTACACACGGTACACCAACAACGTTTACCTTAGGCGATAATATTGCCCAAATAGAGGGTGGTTCATACTGTTTACTTGCACCAAGTGGGTTATCTGCAATAAATCTAGTTAACTCTGCTTTTTTAGAAACAGGGGATGAAGTTTGGGTACCAGATAATATATATGGCCCAAATCTGGAGCATCTAAACTATTTAAAAGATCAATATGGTGTTAGCGTCAAAGTTTATAATTCAATTGATGCCTCAAGCTTTAGACCAACTGAAAAAACCAAACTTTTATGGATAGAAGCAGCAGGTTCTGTCACTCTCGAATTCCCTGATCTTAAAGAGTTAGTTAAAAAAGCAAAGGCACATGGAGTTGCAACTGCTTTAGATAATACTTGGGGAGCTGGACTTGCATTTAATGCTTTTGATTTCTCTGATGAGCACTTGTCAGTAGATTTAACTGTTCATGCGCTAACAAAATATCCAAGTGGTGGTGGTGATATTTTAATGGGAAGTGTTGTAACACGTGATGAGAAGTTACATTATCGTTTGTTCAGAATGCATGCTATTTTAGGAATTTCAGTATCTGGCGATGATACAGCTCAAGTTCAACGTAGCCTTGCCCACATGTCGTTAAGATATGAACAACAATCAAATAATACCAAAACACTGCTGAAATGGTTAAAGGAACAGCCGCAGTTTGCACAAGTTTTACATCCGAGTGATGAAGCTTCCCCAGGCCATCAATATTGGCAAGAGATTTGCACAACAGGTAAGAGTGCAGGATTAGTCAGTGTAATATTTAAACCTGATTATGACATTTCAGCAGTACGCCGTTTTTGTGATGCTCTTAAGCTATTTAAACTTGGCTTTAGCTGGGGTGGACCAGTTAGCCTTGTCATGCTTTATGATTTAAAAATGATGCGAAAACTTGAGAATACACATTTACAACAAGGTTTATTGGTTCGTTTGTGTATAGGTCTAGAAGATCCACAAGATTTAATTCAAGATATCGAAAGTGCACTGAAACATTTGTAAAACGACAACATCAATAGTGGCTCGCTCCAAGGGATAAAAATATATGGGTACACCGATTGTTATTGCTAAAAATATTAATGACACATCAAAAGAAATTGTTTTGCTTTCTCAATTTGCCAACCGGCATGGACTAATTGCAGGTGCTACAGGTACAGGTAAAACAGTCACATTAAAGGTGCTCGCAGAAAGTTTTTCTCGAATCGGTGTTCCCGTCTTTCTTGCCGATGCAAAAGGTGATGTTTCTAGCCTAGCAAAAGCTGGAGAGGCTTCAGATAAATTTAATGAACGCTTAAAGCTTTTACAAATTGATAGTGTTCCTTTTGCTGCCAATCCCGTTATTTTTTGGGATTTATTTGGGCAACAAGGCCACCCTATTCGGACCACTATTTCCGAGATTGGTCCAATTTTATTAGCACGTATACTTAACCTAAATGACACTCAAGAAGGTGTTTTATCTGCTGTGTTCCGCATCGCAGACGATCAAGGATTATTGTTAGTCGACTTTAAAGATTTAAAAGCCATGATCACATTTGTGAGTGAACATGCGGCAGAATTTAAAGCCGAATACGGCAATTTATCTCCAGCCAGTTTAGGAGCGATTCAGCGTAATTTGCTCGCTCTTGCCGACCAAGGTGGAGATCAGTTCTTTGGAGAGCCAGCGTTAAATATTCTGGACTTTATACAAACTGATGCTAATGGACTCGGCTATATCAACATTCTTGCTGCTGATAAGCTCATGAATACACCCAAGCTATATGCTACTTTCTTGTTATGGATGCTTTCTGAGTTATTTGAACAGCTTCCTGAAGTCGGTGATATGGATAAACCAAAACTCGTGTTTTTCTTCGATGAAGCTCACTTGTTATTTGATAATGCCAGTCAAGCTTTACAAGAAAAAATTGAGCAAGTTGTACGTTTGATTCGCTCTAAAGGGGTCGGTATTTATTTTATTACTCAAAATCCACTCGATTTACCAGAAAGTGTTTTGGGTCAACTCGGTAACCGCGTACAACATGCCCTACGCGCCTTTACACCTAAAGACCAAAAAGCAGTAAAAACCGCTGCGGATACTTTCCGCTCCAATCCTAATTTTAAAGTGGATGAGGCGATTACACAGCTAGCAGTAGGTGAAGCACTCATTAGTTGTCTAGATGAGCAAGGTACACCACAAATTGTCGAGCGCGGTTGGGTCATGCCTCCCTACTCTTCTTTTACGCCTATTACGCCTGAAGAACGGAAAACTCTGATTTCTCAAAGTATTATTGCTGGCGTCTATGAGCAAGCTGTAGATCGCGAGAGCGCCTATGAAATGCTTCAAAATAAAGTCGCTGAACGTGAGCAGCAAAAACAGGATGCTGAACTTGCCAAAGAGCAAGAAGCTTTAGCGAAGCAACAAGCTAAGGAACAAGAACGTTTAGCACGCGACCAACAGAAGGAAGAAGAACGCGCTGCGAGAGAACGAGCAAAACTAACTCAAGATATTGTTGGAACTTTTGCAAAAAGTGCTGCTCGAAGCTTAGGCGGCAGTACAGGACAGAAATTGGTACGAGGGCTACTCGGCTCATTATTTGGAAAATAAAAAAACTTAACTAGATCATAATTTTATTTTAAGGGATTTAATATCCCTTAATTTTTTTAAGGTTTTTGTAAAAAAGCTATTGCCACAATTTTTTTAAAGATGTACTTTAAATACATCTTATATAGCCAGATAATTAAGGTCTAGCCATGACTCCACAACAAATTGAACTCGTTAAATCTACTGTACCTGTATTACGTGAACATGGCGTTACGCTGACTACATACTTTTATAAACGTATGTTGAATAACAACCCAGAATTAAAAAACGTATTTAATCTTGATGATCAGACCAGCCTGCGTCAACCTCGCGCTCTTGCAGCGGCAGTCCTCGCGTATGCTGAAAATATTGAAAATCCTACAGTGCTTGCCAAAGCAGTTGAACGTATTACCACTAAGCATGTGAGTTTAGATATTCAACCAGATCAATATGCAATTGTGGGCGACAACTTACTTCATTCAATTAGTGAAGTTTTAAATGTTCCATTTGAATCAGAACTCATTGAAGCGTGGAAACAAGCTTACTTACAGTTGGCAGATATTTTAATTGGTGTTGAAAAACAAAAATATGAACAGCTTGAAAGCTTAAAAGGTGGATGGGCTGGCTGGCGTTCATTTGAAATTACACAAATTGATCCTCTTGAGTCTGGCAAGCGTTTTACATTAAAAGCGACTGATCATGAAGATGTACTGACTAGCCCAGCAAATGCTTTTATTTCAGTAAAAGTTCAGGTTCCAGATCAACAACTGGAACAACCTAAGGCTTTTAAATTTACAGAAGCTCAAGAGAACAATACTTATCATTTTGATGTTCAGCCTGAAGAAAACCATACAGAGTTTTCGGTCTCGAACATCTTGCTTGAACACTATAGAGTGGGTGATCAAGTACAAGTTTCAGCCCCTTTAACGCTGTAACTGAAAAAGCGCTAGCCTGAAAGTTTTATTCTTTAGACTTTCAGGCTAAGATGATCAACCTCTTAACCTTTAGTTTTTGGTGATCATGCAACTTAATAAATTTACCGATTATGCTTTGCGAATATTAATGTATGTCGCTCGCCCAAGTGACGCGCCCTACACAATTGCAGAAATCGCTCAAGATTTATATGTTTCGCAAAATCATCTCGTGAAGGTTGTCCATTTTATGGGTAAACAAGAGTGGATTATCACCATTCGCGGTAAAGGTGGTGGAATTCGCTTAAACCCCAAAGCCTTAGACTTAAAGCTCGGTGCAATTGTCCGAATTTTACAAGGTGACCATCAAATTGTTGAATGCAACACCCCACCGTGCGTTCTACGCTCGCATTGCGGTTTAAAAGGAATTCTTGATCAAGCTTTAGAAAGTTTCTATCAAAGTTTAGACCAATATACGCTGGGAGAAGTCTTACAACAGCCTAAATCTGCTTCAAACACCTCACCTATAGACTTTTTACAAATCTAGTGCCCGTAATTCTATTAATCTTTGCAAGCAAGCTTACTGAAAATTAGCAAGAATAACCAAGCTCCTTTATACTAGGCGCGAGCCCTCTCATTTAAAAAGTTATTTTTTATGCGTCGTAGTGAAAAATCGAAAGACACCAAAGCCAGACTCGCACCCAAGCAAAAGATCAGTTATGAAAAGAAACCAGATCCAGCAATCACAGCGTATGCTGTGCAATCTCTGAACTGGTTACGCCAAGCTGAATTTTTAATGAGTGCACCTAAATTGGCACTTTGTGTTGAAGATAGTGGCTACGAGATTGCTTTTGCAGGACGCTCAAATGCTGGTAAATCTAGTGCTATTAATGCTTTAACCAACAAAAAACAACTCGCACGTGCCTCAAAGAAACCTGGCCGTACTCAAATGATTAACTTCTTCAGCCTAGGTAATCCTGATCAACGCTTAGTTGACCTTCCTGGTTATGGTTATGCAGCTGTACCAGAAGATATGAAGCGTGTTTGGCAAAAAGAATTAGAAAATTATCTAATCCACCGTAAAAGCTTACAAGGATTAGTTTTACTTATGGATATTCGCCACCCTTTACAGCATTTTGACATGATGATGCTAGAGTGGGCTTATTCGCGTCATCTATTTGTGCATATTCTTTTAACCAAAGCAGATAAACTGAACCGCGGTCCAGCAAACAAAGTCTTGCTTGAAGTTAAACAACAACTAAAAAAAATGAAGCTTGATTTCTCTATTCAGCTTTTCTCATCACTTAACAAATTAGGTTTAGAAGAACTCGCAAGTGTGATGGCTGGACGTCTGCACTTTACGCTTGATCAAGAGCCAGAATTTGACGTTGACGCGATCCCTGAAGCAAGCGATGAGGATGCTGAAGAGTAAATCATCAAAACAGATACAATTTCTTTATTAAATTTATATTCAATTGGCCCCTATTGCTAAACACAAATGTAGGGGCTTTTTTTATACTCGTTATAACTTCATCGAGTTAAAAATCAGGACTAAATGATGAAATTGCTATCTTTTTTGAAGAATAAGGCTTTAGGTTCTTCTATTGATTATAAAATTCTTCCACGCAAGGTAAAATTTGACTGGAAAGATACCCCTGTAGACTGGATTCCAAACCAACCGTTTGCAAGTTATTTTATTAATGAAATTAATAATATCCTGCCTGCTGGAGAGTTCTGGTTCTGCCGACTCTATAACAAAGTTTTGCCTCGTATTACCGATGAAAAACTTAAACAGGATGTTCAAGCATTTATTCGCCAAGAAGCAATGCATGCCAATGCACACACTTCTGCCAATAAAGAATATTTAAGCGCACGTAATATTGATATCCAGAGAAATCTGGACATTATGAATTATCTATTTACCATCGCTTTGGCAGATAAACCTTTTGACAAAGAAGTTCCTCAATTCTTGCAAGAGCAATGGGATTTATTCCGTTTAGGCGTTATTGCCACTGTTGAACATATGACCTGTGTACTCGGTAAATATGCGCTTTACAACAAACGTTGGGAAGAATTAGGCGCAGATCCTGAAATGGTCGATCTGGTTAAATGGCATGGTTCAGAAGAAATTGAACACCGTACCGTAGCTTTTGATTTATACCGCCATTTAGGAGGTGGTTATATCCCACGTTACTATTTAAGCCTTGCAGTGATTGTACTGGTACTTGGATTATGGGTAGACGGCGCTGCACATATTATGAAGCAAGACCCTCGCTTTGCTGATGCTGCCAAGTCGAGATTTTTTCCAGCATGGGTTGCTGTAGAGTGGTATAAAATTAGCCGAAAAGATAATCAGGTTTTGCCAAACCCAATCTGGCTTATTGCTCAGCAAATTGACTACCTTATGCCTTGGTATGATCCGGTCAAAGAAGGTAGCACTGAAGATGCGGTAAGTTATTTATCTCAATCTCCAGCAGCAAAAAGAGCCGAGCTACAAGCCGCTTAAAAATAAAAAAGCAGGATATAAATCCTGCTTTTTTATTGAGTGATCAGATACTGATATCTTTATCTTTTGTATATCGATCTACAACCACACTAATCATCATATCGCCCTGAACATTTACCACTGTTCTTACCGTATCAAGTAGACGGTCGATTGGAAGTAAAATTGCAATCGCTTCTGCTGGCAAGCCTACAGACTGTAAAACCATAATCATGGTGACCATACCCGCGCTCGGGATTCCCGGTGCTCCAAGTGATGCAATCATTGCTGTTAAACACACGACAATTTGCTGGGTCAGATTTAAATCTAGTCCTACTAGATTTGCCACGAACAGTGCAGCTGCTGCTTCATATAGTGCGGTACCATCCATGTTGAGCTGCGTACCTAATGGAATCACAAAGCCCGCCGTTTGAGGACGTACGCCTAAGTTTTCTTGTGCACATTTCATACTCAGCGGCATTGTGGCAGAGCTAGAGCTGGTTGCGAATGCAGTAATTAAAGCTGTACGTGTGCCTTTGAAAAAAGTCCAAGGACTCATACGACCAAAAATCCAAAGCAGTAATGGTAGAACAACAGCACCATGAAAAATAGTAGTTCCGGTTACCACAACGGCAAATTCAGCCAGTCGACTTAATACTGAAATGTCTTCTGTCGCCATTAACTTAGCAAGTAATGCAAAAATTCCTAATGGCGCCAACTTCATGACCCAGCCTACTAGCATCATCATCATTTCAAAAAACTGATGACTCAATAAGCGGATACTCTTAAAGCGCTCACCACCATGAACTAAAGCAACACCCACAAATAGTGCAAACACGACAACCGCCAAGACATTTCCATCACTAAATGCTTTAAAGGGGTTAATTAAAGTATTTTGAATAAAATTAGTGAAGAAAGTTGCTGGGTTTAAACTATCAGGTGCTTGATAATTTTGCATAGATGTCTGAAAAATAGAAATATCTATGCCACGTCCAACCTCAAATAAATGAGCACAACTAATACCTAAAATTAGGGCTAAAGTCGTTGTAGTTAAACAGCATAAAAATGTAATTTTCCAGACTGGCCCTAGCTGCCCGCCCGCTTGTAGGTTTGATACCCCCACAACAATCGAACTGAAAATTAAGGGCACCAAAAGCATTTTAAGAAGCCCGATAAAAACACTACTTAATATTCCAAGCCCATATAAACTATGTTTTACAAAAGCAGTGTCTGGATACATGGTGAGTAGGAAGCCAAAGGCTAGACCTAAAATCGCGGCAATCAGAATTTGTGTATTTAAGTTCATATCAACATTATTTTTTTCAGTAGGCAATCCTTTTGCAAATATGACATGAGCTTGCTTTTCATTCGAGCAATTTTTTGTCACATCCTTTGAATTAAAAATAAAAAAGCCATCTTTTCGATGGCCCTTTATTATTTATTGCGTTTCAATTTCCCGCAAACGAATCAAACCCTCTTGCACCGTACTACATACAAGTTGGCCATTTTGCCACATACGGCCAAAATTCAGTCCGCGAGAAGCTGCACTAACCGTTGCCTCCATGTCATAAAGCATCCATTCATCAGCACGAAGTGGACGATGGAAATAAATGGCATGATCAATACTGGCGCATTGCAAACTTGGAGAAATATAGCTTAAGCCATGTGGTCTTAAAGCCGTAGTCATTAAAGTAAAATCTGAATAAAACGCCACAATTGCTTGGTGTAAAGCAATATCATCTAGCTGTTTTGGAATGCGATCATGGGTACGAATATAGTGCGCATTAAACGGCGCTTCTGGCTGAGGCTGAAATGGATTGACCGGATCAATCGGACGAATTTCAACATGACGCTCACGCATGAAACTTGCACGAACATTCTCTGGTACAAAATTAAGAATTCCTTCTTTCAGTTCACTTTCCGATTTTAATGTCTCAGGAGCTGGGTATTCTGGTTCTGAATGCTGGTAATTCAAACCTTCTTCAGGGTTGGCGAAAGACACCATTGCCGAGAAAATAACTCGTCCATGCTGAATTGCCCGAACTTGACGGCTGACAAAGCTTTTTCCATCACGCAAACGATCTACTTCATAGATGATTGGAGCATTAATGTCGCCACCATATAAAAAGTAAGCATGCATAGAATGCGCAGGACGATCTGTTGTATAAGAGGCAGCACGTAAAGCCTGACCTAAAACCTGACCTCCAAAAACACGTTTACCGACCAAATTACGGCTAATTCCACGGTAAATATTTTCTTCAAGCTTTTCTAAAGTGAGCAGCTCAACCAGTTCTTGGGTTAACGCATTCATGAGAGATACCTTCATATTGCAGGCAAAATTGGTATTAAAGGACAGATGTGTAGAATCTATTGTGCCATAAAAAACTATTTGCACATGGAACAATCAGTCAACTTCTGACGAACATTGCCCTTAAAACAGCTAAAAATACGATTTTTAACGATAAAAAATGCCAAAAGCATTATAATTTATAAGAAAGTAGCATATTGTTTTTTTTAATAAATGCCTCAAAATAATTACCCTCTGCATTTGGTGCCGGGATTTGTCTTTAAGAAGTAGGAGTTCTTATGTCCAAGAGTGGGTTTGGTCAAATGTATCGTCGGCTTTCGAGTAAGCTACTTGACCTCGTGGTAACACCACATGTTCTTGGGGAAGTTCCTACTGAACCAGTATCAGAAACAGCGGAAACTGAAGCAAAGACTGAGCGCCAAAAAGTGGTGTGTTATGTCTTACAAAACCATTCTCGCAGCAATGCTTTAGTGGTGGATGGAGAAACTCGCCGTTTAAATTTAAAGCCGGCTTTAGATCCGTTAGTGATCGGTTCTCATCAGGAAAAAGCATCAGTTTTATTTTTACAGCATAATGATGAAAATAACCTGTTAAATCCCCCTCCCCATGCTTTTCCTCCGCGCTTAATTAAACTGATTGAAGTTTTACAGGCAAATCCTGAGCTCGACATAGAACTGGTTCCAGTAACCGTTTTGTGGGGTCGTTCTCCAGATAAAGAAGACTCTTGGTTCAAGCTTTTGTTCTCAGATACTTGGGCAACACCAAGTACAGTTAAGCAGCTTGTGAATATCGGTTTACATGGTCGCCAATCTTATTTGGAGTTCCATGAACCACAGTCTTTACGTGATCTCGTTGAGTATGCTCAACAGCATTATCCAAATCTTTCACCAGCGACTTATATTGTTAGCACTTTAAATGACTACCTTGACCGTCAGCGTGAAGTGGTCTTAGGTCCTGACTTATCAGATCGCCGCAATGTGATGCAGTCAGTTGTAAAGTCTCGTGATGTGCAAGAAGCCATTCGACGCGAGAGTATTCGCGGCAAAATTAGCATGCTCGAAGCAGAACGTCGTGCAATTGGTTATGTCAATGAAATCGTATCTGACTATTCACACTCAGCAGTCCGTTTTGCAGATTTGGCATTAACACGCCTATGGACTCAGCTTTATGACGGGGTAGAGGTTCACAACTTTAGTACTGTTCGTGAACTCGCGAAAGATTACGAAATTGTTTATACACCATGTCATCGTAGCCATATTGACTACTTATTATTGTCTTATGTGATTTATAGACGCGGCCTAATGGTTCCGTATATTGCTGCTGGTGACAACTTGAACTTGCCTTTCGTAGGTCAGCTTTTACGTGGTGGTGGTGCTTTCTTTATTCGCCGCTCTTTCCGTGGTAATGGTCTTTATACAACTGTATTTAAAGAATATTTATATAGTATTCTTTCTCGCAATACGCCACTTGAATACTTTATTGAGGGTGGTCGTTCGCGTACAGGTCGTTTATTACCACCGAAAACCGGTATGCTTGCCATGACGGTTCATAGCCATTTACGTGGCCGTACAAAGCCAATTGTATTTGTACCAACTTATATTGGTTATGAGCGCCTGATGGAAGGTTCGACTTACGTTGGCGAAATGCAAGGTAAGCCAAAAGAAGCTGAATCTATTTTTGGTATTGTTAAAACATTACGAAAAATTGAACGCATTTTCGGTAAGGTACACGTTAACTTTGGTGAACCCGTTTTTCTTGATGATTTGCTTAAACAGCATAACGCAGAAAATGTATATATCGAGAAAAATGACGACCCAATCCCTCAAGCCGTTTCAGATGCTGTAAATAGCTCTGCACATGCAATTTTAGAAAACATTAACCGTGCGGTAGTCATTAACCCGGTTTCTTTACTCTCAATTATTTTGCTTGCTACTCCAAAGCATACGCTTGATGAAGAAATTTGTATTAAACAGCTTGAAGCTTACCGCAATTTAGCATCGAATTTCCCTTATGATCAGCGTACAGAAGTAACGCCATTATCTGGCAAGGAAATTATTGCTTACGGCTTAAAGCTTAAATTGATTAAGCGTGTACAACATGCGCTTGGCGATATTATTGCGATTGAAGATAACCAAGCAGTTCTGCTTACATACTTCCGTAACAACATTTTGCATGCTTTCGTTTTACCTTCATTGGTTGCATCGCTGGTTGAACATAACGGGAAAATTAGTCGTGCTGATTTAAGCAATGTCATCTATACGCTTTATCCATTCTTAAAAGCAGAACTATTCCTTAAATGGAAAAGCAGCGAGCTTAAAGAACAAATTGAGCAATATGCAGATGCCTTGGTTCAATCAAACCTTATTCAGCAAGATGACGAAGGTAACTTGATTAGCTCTGCACCAAATACTGAAGAGCACAATCAACTTGTAGTATTAGCAACACCTGTTAAGCAAAGTCTTGAACGTTATTACATGACTTTAGCTTTAATCACTCAACGTGGTTCAGGCAATATCTCAGCAAAACAAGTTGAAGAATTAAGTCATTTATTAGGACAGCGCTTGTCTGTTCTTTATGAATTTAATTCTCCTGAGTTCTTTGACAAAGCACTGTTCCAAAGCTTTATTAAAGTTTTAACTCAGCAAAATTATATTCGCACAAATGACCAAGGCCAAATCGAGTTTGATGATAATTTCCGTCAAATGGCAGCAGGCGCACAGTTAGTACTTGATGAAGTAACGTTACAGATGTTGCAACACATCACGACCTTTACTGATGAAGAATTAAAAGAAGCTCTTGAAGCAATGGCATCTCAACAAGCGAAACGTCGTTTAAAACGTAAAAAAGCTTAGAATTTTACTCAAAATAAAAGGCAACTTGGGTTGCCTTTTATTTTATCTACGCATTGAACATTCGAAGTAACGTGGATCATCAATACAACGTAAGCGCTTCATCAATTCAACAAAGTAAGCATCGTAATATCCAGAGCGAACATATTGATTGCGTATTTTGGCTACCATAATGTCGTAGCTCTGCTTTTCGTAAAAAGAAACATCTACCCAATAATAGGCAGGTAAATGGTTTTCCCACTGTATCGCTCGATTCGTTAATAATTGGCTATTTTGCACAAACCAAGCTCGAATTTTTCGGCCAAAATTGGCAGGATAAGCTTGAGGTTTAATAATTAGATTTACCCCGAAATAAGCCAATGGAAAGTTAATCACCTGAGTGTCTGGCCCAAAATCTTTCTGTAAGTTATAAGGTAAAAGCCCATAAATCGGTGCAGGCATAATATCAATTTTGTTTTGCTGAAATTGTGCAATCGCATTAGATAAATCGACATAGACTGGCTGTGCCCCTACACTTCTCACCAAAGCCTGCTGTGGCGGATTATTGGCTAACACCCCGACCCGTTGACCTCTAAGCTGTGCCACTTTCGATATTTTTTTGTTTTTCATGACCATATAGGCAGTTCCTACCGGAATCATACCAACTACTTCATAGTCTTGATTAATTAGTTTTTTCTCAATCGTCGGGTGATTTAAAAGCTGTAATAAATTTCGGGCGGTTCGGTTATTAGGTATAAGACCAATACCCGAACTGCTCCCCATAAAATGATTGTACTGATAAGTATTAAAGTTACTGGCTGCTAGACCCGAACATTTCCCCTCATCAAAAGCTTGTATAGCTTGCTGCTCTTTTTGATAACTGACAACTTTGAATTTGACATTATATTGCTGAGCATATAATCGGATGTCATTTAAACGACGCGTTATATCCCCTTGGGTACCCATAGGATCATATGTGCACCACAACTGATCCTCGGCCCAACTCGCAACAGACATTGCACTCAAAATAAGAGCTAAACAAAATTTCTTTACTTTCAACATTTTTATCTTTATCGGCAATTTATTTGCCTCTTCAGGTATTTCTATTGTTATTTAAAGTTTAGTCTAAATTTTGATTTGTACCATGAGCATTTAAACATAATAAATAGTCATTAAAGCAAATCGGGTGTTCAAGCTGAAAACCTGTTTCAAATAAATGTTTCGCATATATTTTTTTACCTGAAACATGAGCTGAATCCAAGGTAAGTAGCGGTAAGTCTAATTGGCTTTGAAACCAAAGGATGACTTCATGTAACGGTACAGGGGCATTATTGGCAACAAGATAGCTCTTATGCGGTTTTTCATAATCGGCTAAAAATGCTAAAAATCTTGCTAAATCCTCAATATGAATACGATTACTATAGTGAATATTTGGATAAGTTTCTGTATTCTCAGCCATTCGTTTTAATCGATCGACCGAAGCACCATAGATACCTGTAGGACGCACAATCACGCATTGAGCTGGAAAATATTTCTGCCAAAGCAATTCCATATTATGAAGGATATGCCCTTGAGCATCATTCGGATGAATCTCACTATGATCATCAATCGCTTCACCAGAATTTTCACCATATACCCGCGTAGATGACACGACAATCAATCTTTTGACTGGATGAGCTTTTAAAGCCTGACGAATAGGTTCAATACTGTCCACATAAGTATGTTGATAACCTTGAACTGTACTATCGTCTGGAGAAAGCAAAATATAAACTACATCTACAGGCGCAATTTCACTTAAATCGAGCGTAAAAACATCCTGTATGAGGTGTGTCCCGTAAGGATCTGTTTTTTCACTACGGCTAATTGTGGTAATTTGATGTCCTGTCTCAAATAGTTGTTTAGCAACACGCTGAGATGTTTTACCATAACCGATAAATAATATATGCATAGAGAACTCGTTGAGGGGACATGACTTCAGTCCATCAGTTACAAGGCGTTGGATCGGCTTCAGCAGCCCTACTCGAAAAACTAAATATTTTTACCACAGATGATTTACTGTTTCATCTGCCCCGTGATTATGAAGATCGCAGTACCATTATTCCTATGAATCAATTGGTGGTTGGTCGTAGTTATTTACTCGAGGGTGAAGTCAAATCTGTTGATTTCCCTCCAGGTAAACGTAAATCTATGGCCGCATTAATACAAGATGAATTTGGTAAGGTGACTTTACGCTTTTATCATATTTATAAAAATTTAACCGACAAAATAAAACCTGGTAACCGTTTACGTATTTTTGGTGAAGTTCGCGTGGGTGCACGAGGGCTTGAGCTTTATCATCCAGAAATTCAGCTCATTAATGAACATACACCACTGCCAAAAACACAGCTCACAGCAGTTTACCCGAGTACGGATGGATTAACACAACCTAAATTACGCGAATATGTTAAACAGGCATTGAAGCATCATAGTGATGCTCTACCCGAGTTGCTCCCTAAGCAATATACAAATGGGTATGCTCTCAAAGAAGCTTTACATTACATTCATGAGCCACCTGTCGATGCCAATATGCTCCAATTGGCCGAAGGATCTCACCCTGCACAGCAGCGTCTTATTTTTGAAGAACTGGTCGCCCATCAAATTAGCCTTCTCACACGACGTGCTTATATTCGTCAAATTGCCTCACCCGCTTTCCCAAGTAGTAAGGTACTGGCAAAAAAACTGTTAGAAGCCTTACCCTTTCAAATGACCAATGCACAAAAGCGTGTATCCAAAGAAATTTTAAGCGACTTAAAACAACACCAGCCTATGCTACGCTTGGTACAAGGTGATGTAGGTGCAGGGAAAACTTTAGTTGCGGCAGTTGCAGCATGTCATGCCTTAGAAGCAGATTGGCAAGTTGCATTAATGGCACCTACCGAAATTTTGGCAGAGCAGCATTATTTAAACTTTAAACGTTGGTTTGAACCTTTAGGTATTACGGTCGCTTGGTTATCAGGCAAACAAAAAGGTAAAGCGCGAGCACAAGCGGAACAACAAATTAAAGAAGGTCATGCCGAACTGATTGTAGGTACTCATGCCTTATTCCAAGATAACGTTGGGTTTGCAAAGTTAGGTCTTGTTATTATTGATGAGCAGCATCGTTTTGGGGTAGACCAACGGTTAGCCTTACGTAATAAAGGCGCTGAACAACTCACGCCACATCAATTGGTCATGACTGCAACACCAATTCCTAGAACATTAGCAATGAGTGCTTATGGCGATTTAGACACCTCCATTATTGATGAATTACCACCAGGTCGTACACCAATTCAGACAGTCACGATTCCGCTAGATCGTCGTGAAGAAGTGCTAAATCGAATTGCTACAAATTGTCGAGAAGGTAAACAGGCCTATTGGGTATGCACTCTGGTTGAACAGTCCGAAACTTTAGATGCTCAAGCCGCGGAAGCCACCTATCAAGAAATGAAAGAGCGCTTTCCTGAACTTAATATCGGTTTAGTTCATGGCAAAATGAAAGCTGATGAAAAGCAATCTGTCATGCAAGCATTTAAAAATAACGAATTACAGCTCTTGATTGCAACAACGGTCATTGAAGTAGGTGTAGATGTACCTAACGCTTCAATTATGGTCATTGAAAATGCTGAACGATTAGGCCTTTCACAGCTACATCAATTACGTGGCCGTGTAGGACGAGGTGCAAAAGCCAGTTTTTGTGTTCTTCTATATAAACCACCACTTTCACAAAATGGTCAGGAAAGACTGTCTATTTTAAGAGAAAGTAATGATGGCTTTGTGATTGCAGAAAAAGACCTTGAACTAAGAGGGCCAGGTGAATTATTAGGAACAAAACAAACAGGTGATATGGGCTTTAGAGTGGCGCGATTAGAACGAGATGACCACTTACTGAGTCAAGCGCATTATGTTGCACAACAAGTTCTAAAAGACTATCCAGAGCAAGCTGATGCCCTCTTGAAGCGCTGGCTTCCTGAAGCACCACGATATGCTTATGTTTAAGTTGTTCAACCCTCAATATCTGTTTCAGTTATTGTCCCCTTGCCTGTTATGTGAAATAGGAACGCGGGGCAAATACTCGCTTTGTAAAGAATGTTGGGAACAACTACCATGGCTCAAGCAAACAGTTCAACGTAATGATCAATCTGTTCTTGTGGCTTGCCACTACGCATATCCAATTAATCGCATAATTCAGCAGTTTAAATATGAACAAAAATTACATTACCAAACCTTACTTGGTGAAATTTTACAGCAAATAAAATTTCCTAAAGTACAAGCAATAGTACCCATGCCTATTTCTAAACAACGTTTAACGGAACGTGGTTTTAATCAATCATTATTACTTGCCAAACTTCTCAGCAAGCAATTAAAAATACCCGTTTGGCAGCCTGTCCAACGTCTAAATGAGCGCTCTCAAAAAGGGTTATCTCGACTCGAAAGATTTGAAAATATTGAACAGCAATTCGTTGCGATAACTCAAGAAAAACGGCGCTACCGTCGTGTGTTGATTATTGATGATGTAATAACAACTGGAAGTTCAATTTCCGCTTTAAGTCAGACACTCAAACAGCTAGGTTGCACATCTATTTATGCAAGCTGCCTAGCTGCTGCCTCATCTACATCGTATTAAAATAATCAAACTATAGATAAGTTTTGCTCACACCATGGAATCACAATTTCTTTAGTTAATGGCGCGAGTTTGGTCTCGGAATCATTAAATTTCACCCACTTCATTTCAGCAATTTCAGCTGCAATTTGTGGAGATTGTTTTAATCGAACCAAATATAAATGGCTAATCAGCGTATGGTCCGGTTCATTAGCAGCTGCTGTCTCAAAACGCCCTATAAACTGTTCTATTACACACGGGCTGCCTATTTCTTCCAAAATTTCACGTTGTATGGCTGTTTCCGGAGCCTCATTCGGCTCCAGCTTACCGCCTACTTGCATAAAAGCTTGTGTATTACGCTTTCTAACAAGCAATAATTCATTGTGTTCATTTAAGATCACCGCAGCGGCGACCGTAATTATTTTCACCTATTTAACCTCGTTTATGGTTGAACGTCTGCATTAGCCCATTTTGGAGCTGGTGGTTGATATTGTTCAAATTGTTGAAGAATATCCTCAATTTTATCCGATGCGATCAATTTATCAGCGAATCGCGCTTGGCTAAAACCTTTATCTACAGTTCCTTGAACCATTTTAAGCAAATCTTCATAAAAGCCCGCTACATTTAGAAAAGCACACGGCTTTTGATGAATACCTAATTGCGCCCACGTCCATTGTTCAAAAATTTCTTCCAATGTACCTGCACCACCTGGTAAAGCAATAAAACCGTCCGACAGATCTGCCATTTTGGTCTTACGCTCATGCATATTCTCGACGACATATAATCTTGTCAGTCCGGGATGAGCTAACTCGCGATCGACTAAAGCACGAGGAATGACGCCAATGACCCGCCCACCGGCTTGCAAAGCACTATCAGCGACAACGCCCATTAAACCTGAACGACCGCCACCATAAACGAGAGTTTTACCTTGTTTGGCAATAGTTTGACCGGTTAATTGAGCAATTTGTTGAAAGATTGGGTCTGAACCTAGAGATGAACCACAGAAAATGCAAATTGAATTCATAGTATAAAAACCGTTTTATTGAACTGTCATGCTGACAAACTAGACTATCGACAGAGTTTTTTTTTGCAAAATAGCGTATTGGCAAGTGTTTTTCGGCAAATCCTTGTCTAAAATACACCCATCGATTTCCATCAGACTGCGTGAGGAAAAAAGACACATGCTTGAAGCCTTTTATGCCACAGAACGCGGAAGTCTGGAAGATGCCACCATCAACGGTGGATTTGATCTACATCCCGAATTAGTATGGCTTGATCTAATTGCACCCTCTCAAGAAGAACAACAATGGGTCTTAGATGCCTACGATCAGAACTTACCTACACTAAAATCGCTAGAAGACATTTCATCTTCTGCTCGATTCTACCGTGATGATGACGGTATTTTGCATATCAGCACCTATTTTTTAACGAAAAATAAAAATTATCAGGTCGATGGTGATGCTGAAGAGTCATCGCATATGCTTGCCATGGTGCAAACCGTAGCATTCATTTTACACAAAGATCGCTTATTTACTTTGCGTGGTGAAAAGCTCGTTGCCTTTCGTGCGTTTCGTGCCCGAGCTCGCCGTAATGACTATGAAATGGACTATAAAGATCCAACTTGGATTTTATTAGGCCTGCTTGAAGCAAAGTTGGATGAGCTTGCGGATATCTTAGAAGATATCCACAAGGATCTAGAAAAATACTCTACTGAGGTGCTTAACAACCATCAACGTGAGAAAATTTTAGACCTTGATGACATGATTACCCGTTTGGCACAACAAGAAGACATGCTCGGAAAAGCACAACTTTGTTTAATTGATTTACGACGTGTCTTAACGTTTTTATCTCGTCCACGTGCCTTAGGCAGTCATATCTATGATGCCGATATTCGAGAGCTCAGTGAAGACGTCCGCTCGCTTGTAGAACATGATGCGTTCTTATTCCAAAAAGTACGATTCTTACTTGATACAACGTCTGGGTTCATTAACACCGAACAAAACGATACGATTCGTCGATTCTCGATCTTACCAAGTATGTTAGCGCCACCAATGCTGATCGCAAGTATCTATGGTATGAACACTGAAGTATTGCCTTTTGCTCATGGTAAAAGTAGTTTTATCGCTGTCTTATTAATTATTGCTGGCTTTTTTATTGGCCCTATCATTTACTTCCGCTGGAAAAAATGGATTTAAAGTCTGTTTTTATCCACCCATCCTTTATATAAAAAAGCACCTAAATTTAGGTGCTTTTTTTATTTTTGCATCATCAGACCAAATGTAGATCTTCTTGCAAATGGCAAGCTTGAATGATTTTCAGCATCTTCTCTGGAACATTTTTAAAATGTAAGCCAGCCTTCTGCGGAGTCTGACGTAGCCATTGGACTAACACCGCCAATGCCAACGTATTACCATGCTCAAGCTGTTTTAGATCGACAATTAAAGGAAAGCTTGTCTGCTTTTTAATAATTGCCAATCCAGCTTGGTATTGTTGTTCAGCATTTTCAAAATCGATTTTGCCTGAAACAACTAACTCTTGGTTAAGATACTGAACCACTCTTCACCTACTTATTTTTGTTTGTTCTGATTAACAGCAGCATCTGCATCAGGTTGGAATGTAGCAATTGCTTTATTTAAATCGCCACCATTACGTTTCACAGTTGCAGCAAACTGGTTGCGGAACTGTAATCCTAAATCAATGCCAGAAACATTGATGTTACGGATTTTCCACTGTGAACCTTTGTCAGCCAACTGGAACGACACAGGAATTTTGTCGCCATTGTGGTTGAAGTCTAAAGTCACAACAGGGTTTTTACCTGCAATCGCTTTATAAGGACGCATGGTATAAGTCTGGTTTGTATACTTAGCAAATGCGCTACCGTAATTCTCAATTAATGTATTACGGAAGTTTGTTTCAAACTGAGCACGCTGTGCAGCTGTACTATACTGATTTGTCGCATAAGTACCCATCACAATACGAGTGAACGCTTGTGAGTCAACATACGGATCTAAGTTCTGACGTATGATTGATTTAACCAAAGCAGGGTTGTTTTGTAACTTGGCATGATCTGTTTTTAAACGAGCAATCAAACCATCAGCAACACGCTTAATAAAATCAGGTGGTGCTTCTGAAGGTGCAGCAAAAGCTGTACCTGCAATCATAGTAGACAAAATACTTGCTGTCAGGGTTTGTTTAAACAACGTATTCACCTGGAACCACTCCTTCAAATAATCTCTTACTCAACAAATGACGGCTGTGCGCTGCTGTCAGTACTTGCAGGAGCTTTTTCTTCTGCTGAGGATGATGATGAACCAGCGGCAACTTTACCTGCGCCACCACCAGTAATAAATTTACTAATTAAATCTTCTAAATCCATCGTTCCTTGGGTGTTAGAAATTGTATCGCCACGTTTAAGGTAGTTAAGACCACCACCCGGTACGATTTTTAAATATTTCTCACCCAACAAACCATTGGTTGCAACCATTATATAAGCATCTTCATCAATACTGGTGATGGATGACATGTTACTGATCAGTTGCTGTTCCATTGTTTTTTGTTGCGCTGGAGTCGCTTGCGTATAATCAGAACTATAACGTAATTCGTCTAAAGCATTTTTTTGAACTTCTTTTAACTGCTGAGCATTAAAACTTGTCAGTTTTCCATCAAGGTCAAAAGTTACTGTAGCTAAACGTGTAACTGGATCAAGCGTAATTGAATCAACACGGCCAATTGTTACACCGCTCATCGTTACTTTAGCACGTGGTTTAAGTCCGTTAACGTTATCAAACTGAGCTTTCATGGTGTAACCTTCGCTCAAGTTTGTACCTACCAAACCACTTACTTTCATTGCTAAAAAGAATAAAGCGATACCGAAGATAATGACAAAGATACCTACGGCCAGCTCACTAGTACGTGATTTCATTAAATCCCTCCGAACATGACCGCAGTCAACACGAAATCAAAACCTAAAACACATAATGAAGAATATACAACCGTCCGGGTCATTGCCGTTGCAATACCTTCAGGTGTTGGATCACATGCATACCCTTGGAAAACTGCAATCCATGTACAAAGTAAAGCAAATACAATGCTCTTAATGATGCCATTTACGACATCATGGCCAAATTGAACATTATTTTGCATACCACTCCAGAAGGAGCCTTCATCAACGCCAAGAAAATCAACGCCAACCATTTTGCCGCCAACAATACCAATCGCAGCAAAGATAACAGTTAACATTGGCAAACTGACTATGCCAGCCCAAAGACGTGGTGATACGATTTGCTTTAAAGGATCAACACCAATCATTTCCATACTGGCAAGCTGCTCACTTTGTTTCATTGAACCAATTTCAGCAGTTAATGCAGAACCTGCTCGCCCAGCGAAGAGTAAAGCAGCGACAACAGGTGCAAGCTCACGCAACAAGGTTAAAGACACCATCGTGCCTAGCATTGATTCACTACCCACATTGACCAATATTGAGTAGCCTTGCAATCCGAGTACCAGACCAATAAATAAACCTGATACCGTAATAATAAGTAAAGACATTACCCCTACACGATGCATTTGATAGACGAAACGCCCAAAACCGCCCGATGAAGGTAATGAAAAAATAATCTGTAAGAGCATCAGTGCCGCAACACCAATCCCTCGAATCCGCTCAATAACGAGTCTACCTAACCAGGCAATCGTATTCATGGACGAACCTCGTTATCTAAATAAGCTTGGTGGCTAAACTGGTACTCAACCGGACCTTCTGCCGAACCGGTTAAGAACTGTTTTACAAAAGGAGAAGCATATTTTTGCAATTCTTCCGGCGTTCCCTCCCCTTGAATCTTTCCTTCCGCTACAACATAAATGTAATCGGCAATAGATAGGGTTTCAGGAACATCATGCGAGACAATAATGGTGGTTAAATCAAGTGCCTCTCGCAATGAACGTATGAGACGCGTTAAAACCCCTTTTACAATCGGGTCCTGCCCTGCAAAAGGTTCGTCATACATAATTAAATCTGGATCAAGTGCGATTGCACGAGCTAAAGCAACTCGTCGATTCATACCGCCTGATAGCTCAGTAGGCATAAGCTGTTCGGTTCCACGCAGGCCAACAGACTCAAGCTTTAAAGCAACCAGTTCAGCAATCAAATTTTCAGAAAGCTTGGTATGTGCACGGATTGGAAAAGCGACATTTTCATAAACTGACATATCGGTAAATAAAGCGCCACTTTGGAAGAGCATTCCCATACGTGCACGAGCGGCGAACAATTCCTGACGTGACATTTGAGCAATATCTTTACCATCAAGCAAAACTTCGCCTTCATCAGGAACAAGCTGTCCACCAATCAGACGCAATAAAGTCGTTTTACCTGTACCAGATGGTCCCATAATGGCCGTAATCTGGCCTCGACGTATATTTAAACTAATATTGTCATAAATGACGCGTTCCCCTCGGTTAAAACTCAAGTTTTTCACTTCAATCAGTGACTGAGTCGAGAGAGGAGTTTTATTATTCATAATGGCAATCATTCCTGCACTTTTATGCCCGCATACTATAACACTGAATTTTGGGAATCTTGTTGTAATTTTGACAAAAGCAAAAGCAAGCTCATTTATAAATATGAGTTAGATTTTAAAAAGAAATTTATTGATTAAGAACTTGAAATTGATCTACGAAATGGCCAGTTAACAAAGCATACGCAAAATAGATTCCATTGCACAAAGCGAGTGCAATAAAAAGGTATGGCAAACCACGTTGAAGTAATAATTTACTCAACCATGCCAATGGAGTCTCTTTTCGCTTACTTTTACGCATTATTACAATAAATGTTGAACTATTTCACATTTTGTTATTTTATAACAAAACTGAAAAATAAAAAAGGCCAGTATGTTAACTGGCCTTTTTTTAAATCTTTTTAAGATTAACGGTCGAATTTACGACGCGGTTTATCATCAAAACTACGACGCGGACGATCTTCACCACCGAAGCTACGTTTTGGACGATCTTCGCCACCAAACGCTGGACGCTCACCACGTGGTTTGTCGTCAAAGCTACGACGTGGCTTGTCATTAAAACCACCTTCACGACGTGGACGGTCTTCGCCACCAAAACTACGTTTTGGACGGTCACCGAAACCACCTTCACGACGTGGTTTATAGTCTACGCGGTTACCACGGTTGTCATCATTTGAATCAAAACGAGGCTTATCGTTAAAACCACCCTCACGACGCGGGCGATCAGAGTTGAACTCGCGACGTGGACGATCTTCACCACCAAAGCTACGTTTTGGACGGTCTTCAAAACCACCTTCACGACGTGGACGATCTGAATTGAACTCGCGACGTGGACGGTCCTCAAAACCACCCTCACGACGTGGGCGATCAGAATTGAACTCGCGACGCGGACGGTCTTCACCACCGAATGGACGATCACCACGTGGTTTGTCATCGAAGCTACGACGTGGACGGTCATCACGACCACCTTCACGACGTTTGAAGTTGCTTTCACCTTCAAAACGACGACCACCGCCAAAACCGCCACCACCACGACGGCCATCACGACCACCGTTGCCGCCACGACCACGACCACCACCATCACGACCTGAACGAGCAGGAGGTGGAGATGGCTCTAAGCCTTCAATTTCAGAAACACTTAAACGTGCTTCTAAATATTCTTCAAGTGCACGAATCTTACCGCGTTCACGATAAGTCGCTAAAGTAATCGCTTGACCAGTACGACCCGCACGACCTGTACGACCAATACGGTGTACGTAGTCTTCGTGCTTCATTGGTAAGCCGAAGTTAATTACGTGAGAAATAGTTGGTACGTCAAGACCACGAGCAGCAACGTCAGTTGCAACTAAGATCTTCGCACGACCTTCACGGATACTACGTAAACGACGGTTACGAACTGTTTGTGGCATTGCACCGTGAAGTGCAACAACTGAATGACCGGCTTCTGCAAGTTCTTCAGCCAACATATCAGTGTCTTCTTGAGTGCTTGCAAAAACTACAGCTTGATCTAAGTTTTCATCACTTAACCAGTGAGTAAGTAATTTTTTCTTGTGCTCAAAACCATCAGTCCAATGCAATGTTTGGGTAATATCTGTATTGGTTGAATGACCTGTTTCAATTGCGATACGCATTGGATCTTTCATCATACATGCTGCAAGACGAATAATACGATCCGCAAATGTTGCAGAGAACATTAATGTTTGTTTACGGTTAGCCGCTAATTCACTAATTGCTTCTAAGTCTTCAGAGAAACCTAGGTCAAGCATACGGTCCGCTTCATCAACGATTAAAGCATCTACTTGGTCTAATTTAATTTGACGACGATTTACCAAGTCAAGTAAACGACCTGGTGTTGCAACAACAACTTGTGCGCCTTTTAACTGTTGGATTTGTTTAGCAAACGGCATACCACCCATGATGGCAGCAATACGAACACCTTTCATGTGACGTACAAATGCGATTGCATCTTGGCTTACTTGTTGCGCCAATTCACGAGTTGGTGAAATTACTAAAATATTCGGTTGTGTTACAGCTTTCATGCGTTCTTTGAACGGAACGAAAGTTTCTTGACCTGCCAAGTTATTTAATGTCGGCAACAAGAATGCAGCAGTTTTACCAGAACCAGTCTGGCTAGAAACTAAAAGGTCTTTACCTTCTAAAGCTGCAGGAATAGATTGTTCTTGCACAGGAGTCGGGGTAGTAAAACCTAAACCTTCAAGCGCTTGTTGTAAGGTTTCATGCAAAGAAAATTCGGCAAAAGTTTTGCTCATAGAGAGTTTCACCCTAGTGGGTGCTCCATTTTTAATAAGTACAAAATAGACATCGGCACAAAGCGGCAAAGCAAAATTAGCTGAACCTTATTATTCAGCGGCAATCCGAGTAACGACGATGTGGATTAAACGCACGCTTGATTACGGCCGAACCTGAAGAATCGCTGAGCGATTGGGGCGCAAGAAATGGTCCTCTCTATGGACAGCGTGCGCTTACAATGAATAGAACAGAATGTTCAGGTAATGAACGGAAATTTAAGTGCGTGGGCGGATTATAGCAGAAAGAATTTAAAAGTCATGTGTTTTAATCAACTTTATCGTTATTTCTACTATTATTTGTATTTTACCGATCATTAAAAAGTTAAGACCCTCTATAAAAAGAGGGTCTTAACATTGAAAGCATTTCTAAATTATTTTGCAGCTTTGTCCCAAGCAGGAACAACTGTTTGCATTAATGGCTTTAACATTTTAAGTGAACATGCAATCACTTGACCATTTTCAAGTGAGTCATTTCCACCACGAGCATCAACCACTACACCGCCCGCTTCTTTAATAATAAGCTCACCAGCAGCGATATCCCATGGTTTTAAACCAAGTTCAAAGAAACCATCGAAACGACCAGCAGCAACATAAGCTAAGTCGAGAGCAGCTGAACCACCACGACGGATTTGAGCACCCGCTTGAGTCACAGCTAATAATGAAGCAAAGTGCTGCTCTGCATAAGATACGATTTCACCAGCACGTTTAGCACGGTAAGGGTGACCTACTGCCAAGAATGTATTTTCTAAGCTATCTTTTACATTTACACGAATACGGCGTTGGTTCATTACCGCACCGCGACCGCGACTTGCAGAGAACAATTCGTCACGTACAGGATCGTAAATTACACCGTGTTGAGTAACGCCTTTATGTTGAACTGCAATAGAGATACAGAAATGAGGGAAACCATTAATAAAGTTTTGCGTGCCATCAAGTGGGTCAATTACCCAGCACCAGTCTGCATCATGGCCTTTGCCTTCTTGCAAACCGAACTCTTCACCTAAGAAGCTATGGTTTTTATAACTTTTACGTAATGTATCAATCGTTAATTGTTCTAAATAACGATCTACACGTGTTACCGGGCCATCAATGCCTTTCTCTTCAACTTGCAAATCGAGTTTATGACGATTTTGATGCGCTTTTAAAAGCTCTTGACCAACTGTTTGAGCCGCACGCGCAGCCATAACCACCATAGGTTCCATTGAACACCCACTACAATACAAATTTGAAGATTTTGACAAAGAATAATGCATAAAAGCGCATACATTTTAGCAAATGAATGCGCTTTATGGGAAAAAATGTTTCAAAAATTTTATTAAAGGCTTAAACCACCTGATTTTGCTTAAGCCAAGCTCTCTCAATTGAGTTCAAAATACCCTTAGCATCTAGACCACAATCTTGCAGCATTTGATTATGCGAAGCCTGATGCAAGAATGAGTCTGGCAAACCTAAGTTAATGATAGGTTTCACAATTTGCTCTTGTGCCATAAACTCATTCACAGCACTACCTGCACCACCCATAATCGCGTGTTCTTCAACTGTTACGAATAAATGAGTATGTTCAGCCAAGTCTCGAATCATTTGTTCATCAAGCGGTTTTACAAAGCGCATATTTACGACACGCACACCAACATCGTGTTTTTGTGCAAGTTGCTCGGCAGCTTCTATAGCAACCATGACACGGCTACCGAATGCTAGAACTGTAATTTGCTCATCACTATTTGGTTTAATTTCTGCAATGATTTCAGCTTTACCTAATTCAAGAACAGTCATTTCTTTTTGAATTTCGACACCAACACCTGCACCACGTGGATAACGTACTGCGGCAGGGCCATTATAGGCATAAGCTGTATGAAGCATTTGACGACATTCATTCTCGTCTTTTGGCGCCATAATCACCATATTCGGCACAGTACGCATATAGGCATAGTCATATGCACCTGCGTGTGTTGGGCCATCTTCACCCACTAAACCAGCACGGTCAATCCCGAAAGTTACATCGAGATTTTGTAATGCAACATCATGAATAAGTTGATCGTAACCACGCTGCAAGAATGTCGAATAAATTGCAACAACAGGTTTTAGTCCTTCACATGCCATACCCGCTGCAAGTGTTACAGCATGCTGCTCTGCAATAGCTACATCAAAGAAACGTTGTGGGAATTGTTTGGCAAACTTAACCATGCCCGAACCTTCACACATGGCAGGCGTGATCGCAAGCAAACGCTCATCTTGAGCAGCTTCGTCACACAACCATTCCCCAAATACATCAGAATACTTTGGTGGTGTTTTCCCGCCTGAAGCAGCATTAATTTTGCCAATCGCGTGGTAAGTAATAGGGTCAGCTTCCGCTGGAGCAAAGCCTTTGCCTTTTTTAGTATAAACGTGAACTAAACGTGGGCCTTTACGTTTTTTGAGCGCATTGAACACTTGAACCAACTGAGTGACGTCGTGCCCATCAAATGGTCCAAAATAATCAAAACCAATTGCTTTAAATAGATTATCTGCTGCATCGGTTGCTGATTGGTGTAAGCGAGAGTTATAGGTCCATTTTGGATGTGGCTGAATGTAAGCCTCACCATGTTCATCTACATTGACTAAATGACCTTTTTCCCAAATTGCAGCTAAATGTTTAGCAAAGCCACCAGTACTACAAGAAATTGACATGTCATTGTCATTAAGTACAACAATCAAGTCAGCATCATGTGCAACAGCATCGTTCATGGCTTCAAATGCCATTCCCGCAGTCATTGCACCATCACCCACAATACAAACAACTTCACATGGGTCATTTTGATAGCGGCGTGCAAGTGACATACCCAAGCCAGCTGAAATAGCTGTTGATGAATGCCCTACCCCAAAGGTATCAAAAACTGATTCTTCTCTAGCAGGGAAAGCTGCTAAACCATTTTTTGAACGGATAGTTGTAATTTGTTCACGGCGACCAGTCAGGATTTTATGTGGATATGCTTGATGTCCCACATCCCAAACTAAACGGTCATTTGGTGTATTAAAGCAATAATGCAGCGCAACCGTCAGCTCAACCACGCCGAGGTTAGCACCGAAATGGCCACCACTCTGGCCTGCTGCATATAAAATATATTGACGCAACTCATCAGCCACTTGAACCAGTTGGCTATGCTCGAGCTGACGTAATTGTTGAGGATGATCAATTGCATCTAACAATGGCGTAACAGGGCGTTGAGTTGGAATTTCGGTATACAACATATGTGGCAAAGCCTTTATAAGCCTGGCAAATCCTAAGCTGGGTCAAAATGGGTCGATCATACAATCGAATGAAGTCACCTTCAATCAGCCACATTTGCGAACGAGATCATGCAAAGCAGTCTCTCATACATTATGGGTATGGTTGGCAGATTATCCTGAATAATCTGACTATTTATCAACTATTATCGTCTTCTTTATACAAAAAAGAAAACCTTAGTGTGCAAAATGATTATGACAATTCGACCAATCTCCCAGCATTACGCTATACTTTAAACCGTTTTCGGTTAAAAGATGAGTTAATCTGTGCCTATAGAGTTCATTGCAACATCAAAACTCCCGACCGCTTTTGGTGAATTCAATATTTCTGTGTTTCAAGATCCAGCAACAGGTGAAGAACATGTGGCACTTTCTAAAGGGTTAGAAAATCCACCAACAGGCCCTGTTTTAGTCCGTGTACATTCTGAGTGTTTAACAGGTGATGCATTTGCGTCATTGAAATGTGATTGTGGCCCACAATTGCAAGCAACTCAAAAACTCATCAATGAAGCAGGACAAGGCGTAATTTTATATTTGCGCCAAGAAGGTCGTGGAATTGGTTTAACCAATAAAATTCGTGCTTATGCCCTACAAGATCAGGGACACGATACCGTAGATGCCAATTTACTATTGAATTTACCTGCCGATGCACGTCGTTACGATATGTGTAGCATCATGCTCGACCACTTAAAAGTAAAAGAAGTAAAGTTAATTACCAACAATCCTTTGAAAATTCAGGCACTCAAAGATCAAGGTATTAACGTTGTAGACCGTGTACCGTTAACCGTAGGTCGTAATCCTTTTAATGAGCAATATTTAAAAACCAAACGTGAAAGAATGGATCACCTTTATCAAAAAGATGATTTTTGATTTCAAATCCAAAGTTTAAAAACAATGTCTAAGGGATTTTTTCAAGATTTAGAAAAAATCCCTTACTTTTTTTATGGTTTTATGTTTTGATGTATTTAATTTATATCAATCATCTTTGAGGGTCATTATGCAACATCCGACTTCCACAGATATTCAACGTGTCCGCGAATTTCTCCTCGATTTACAAGCCCGTATTTGCGCTGGTTTAGAACAACAAGAAAAAGCTGGCGGTGGTACGGCAGAATTTATTATTGATGATTGGGAACGCCCTGAAGGCGGCGGCGGTCGTTCACGTGTGCTGCAAAATGGCACAGTGATCGAAAAAGGTGGTGTGATGTTTTCTCACATCAACATTAGCAAACTTCCTGCATCTGCTACTGAACGTCACCCTCAGATTGCAGGCGCTAAAGCTCAAGCACTCGGTGTTTCTTTAGTTATTCACCCTAAAAACCCAAATATTCCAACTTCTCATGCCAATGTCCGTTTATTCGTTGCAGAACGTGAAGGACAAGATCCAATTTGGTGGTTTGGCGGTGGATTTGACTTAACGCCATTTTATCCAGATGACCAAGATGTTTTAAATTGGCACCAAGCTGCTTATGACCTATGTAAACCTTTTGGTGACAATGTTTATGCTGAACATAAGCAATGGTGTGATGACTACTTTTATTTAAAACATCGCGATGAACAACGAGGTGTTGGTGGTCTATTTTTTGATGATTTAAATTGCTGGGACTTCGAAACTTGCTTTAAATATATTCAAGCTGTAGGCAATGGTTATTTAAATGCCATTTTGCCAATTTTTGAGAAACACCGTGAACAGCCGTATACCGAAGCTCAACGAGAATTTCAGCTTTATCGCCGCGGTAGATATGTCGAATACAACTTAGTGTATGACCGTGGTACTTTATTTGGTCTGCAAACAGGCGGCCGTATTGAGTCGATTTTAGTGAGCTTACCTAATTTAGCTGCATGGTCTTATCGTCCTGAATGGGATGAAGACTCTCCAGAAAAACGTTTAACTGACTACTATTTAAAACCTCGTGATTGGTTAGGTTTAAAAGAAAAAGTCGCTTAATTTTTTGTTTTGGGGATTCTTTGGCTTCCACCCTAAAGAATCTCCTTTTTTGTTTTCAACTTTTCTACAGCCTCCAAATATTTTTTCTTGTGCCAATTTGACTTATAGTGAGGCCTGCTGAATATTCAGTATAGGCTTTATCTGCTTCATGCCATTTTAAAATTTTGGATACAAGAATGACCAAACAGTTTGCAGTAATTGGCAACCCGATCGAACAATCACGCTCTCCTGAATTGCATCATGCTTTCGCTGAAAAAACAGGTGTTGATCTAAACTATCAAAAACGGCTGGCCCCTCTCGATGGTTTTGAATCGAGCATGCGCAGTTTCTTTGCAGAAGGCGGAAGTGGTATGAACGTTACTGTTCCGTTTAAAGAGCAAGCTTTTGCTTTATGTGATGTGTTAACTGAGCGTGCTCAAATTGCTAAAGCTGTAAATACGTTATGGATGGAAAATGGCAAATTGCATGGTGACAATACCGATGGTCAAGGCTTAGTTGCGGCAATTCAAGCATTAGAATGGAATCTTGAAAATACAACTATTTTAATTTTAGGAGCTGGTGGTGCAACTCGTGGTGTTATTTATCCGCTTGTGCAAGCTGGTGCTAAAAAGATTGTGATTGCAAATCGAACTCTGGCACGTGCAGAGCAACTTGTAGACGACTTAAAAACAGCAGTTCCACAAACCCAATTAAAAGCTATTTCTCTAAATGACTTAGAGGGGAATTTTGATATTGTAGTTAATGCGACTTCTGCAAGCCTTTCAGGTGATGCTTTACAGTTACCTGAAAAATTACAATTCAAACATGCTTATGAAATGGCTTACGGCAAGCCATCTAGTTTCCTAGATCAAGCCAAGCAACGAAATGTGCCTTATGCTGAAGGTTTCGGCATGTTAGTTGGTCAAGCGATTGAAGCTTTTTATATTTGGAATGGTGTAAGACCAGACTTAAAAGATTTCTTATAAACAAAAAAAGAACCTACTTGATGTAGGTTCTTTTTTATCTTATTTACTATTTTTTAGCAGCAACCATTTGCTTATAAACATCTCGGAAAATTTCATAATCAATAAATTCATTATGTTCAGGCTTTAACTTCTGAATTGTTTTTTCCGTAAGCTGTTGTTTACGAGCAGCTACATAGACATTCCCTAAAATATCAGCTGTTTCTGATAACAAATGCTTTTCTTCAGAAGAAACACCGTTTTGTTTTTCAAATTCTAACTGATACTGTTTTGAGAAAAGTTGAGCTGGCTGTTTATATTGTTTCTGTAGTTTCTGCCAAGCTTCACGCCCTGCTTTACCTTGTATAGTTTCTATTACAATATGATCTACAGCACGACCTAATTCATGATCAAACTGCTCATCTTGCTCAAGATGATGCTTTTGCTGTAAAGCTGTAATACGTTCTAAAGCCTTTCCTTGAGGATTATAAGTATCTTCCTCAGAGAACCAGTAAGCATAAACCTCAGCAATTTCTAGTAGCTGTTGAACAGAGTAATACTTAATATATGACGGTTTTTCGGCAGTCAATTTGGCAATAAATACTGCTTTATAAGTTTTGTCATAAGCATGCGTTGCATCATAGGTTTTATCTGCAAGTACAGCCAGATTTGTATCTAAATCTTGTACATCACTATGTGTGCCTACTGGATGTTCTAACACATCACCTTGACCAAGTTTTTCTCCAAAGCCTTTAATAAAGTTTTCCAACATAGAGCCTTTACTTGCTTCAGCTACAGACTTGGCTTGTTTAAGTTGCTTTTGATCAATTGAAGTTGCTTTACCGTAGTTTAAAATTTGCATATCCGCTTTAATATTAAAGCTGTGTTTAAACTCAGCTGGCGTATAAGCAACATCATAAGCCATGTTCACTGCACGGCCTTTGTCATCTAAAGCCACATCAATCGTAATTGGATTTCTTTGCTTCGGTAAAGCTTGCTCAATCTCAGCTTTGTGTTTTAACCATAAAGCTTTGAATGCTTCATCATTGATAAACTGGTTTTGGTTATAAGCTTCAAATGTTTGTTTTAAAGCGTCTCGGCGAGACTTGGTTTGAACTTTTTCAGCACTTGCAGCGCTCTGGTCTAGCACATCAATGCCATAAACTTGGCAATAATTAATATCACCTAAAGCAACAGGTTTCTTCAGTGTTTTTAATTCAATACATTGATCTTCAGTGAGAGTTACAACATCTTCAGCTTGTGCATCTTGTACACCATCTGCAGCAGCTTCTTCACTGGCATCTTCGTCTTCAGAAACTGATGCATCTGCAGCTTCAGGAGCTTGCGCCGCCGCACTTAAATTATCTTCACCTTCATCATCGGATGAAAGAGCACCATCAAAATGTGCGTTGATTAAACTGTATAGTTCCTGACTTACAGCAGAGGCATCTTCCGAAGAAACTTTTTGTTCTTCTTTATCAGCAGCTCCTTTTTTCGCTTCAGCAGCAGCAAGCTCATTGGCTACCTTTTCTGCCATCTTTTCGTTGTCGAAACCTAAAACACTTTTTTGAAGGTACTTATCATTGACCTGACCATACAGCTCAACTTCTAAAAGTAATTCTTCAATCGTAGTTTTTAAACGAATTTTATCAACAGCTCCAGCCTTACGATCAGTATCTGTCAGAGATACGCGTTGTAAGTTTTGCGGGTCAGCCAAACGATATGACACTGCACTAGAAGCTTTAAGATATTCAACAAACTTCTTCATATCGACATTTTTAAAGAAGTCTTTGTATTTTGAAAAATCAATATAAGCTAAATTGTTTTGATTTTCTTTATTGACCAAATACGGCATTAAACCAAAGTAATTTACGTAAAACTTATAATTTTCTAAATCAAGCACCATTGGCAATTTTGCCTGAACCAATAGCGTTGGTTTTTCATATCTGGCAGTTAGGTTAAATGAACCCATTTTTTGACGATAATGAATTGAGCCGTCATAGCTAAACTGAAGATCATTTAATAAATTAATTAATACAGCATTTACTTTTTCAGAACGTGCTGATGAGGTCAGCCCCAAATCGCCTTGTTCATTTGCAATAGCTGCATATAAAGTCTGTTTCTGTGCTTTACTTAAGTCAACCTTTTGCTCACGTAGATACTGATTAACTTTCTTTTGTAATTCAGCATCAAGCTTAGGTGTATTTTCAGCTTTTGAGTTTTGCTTTATTTGTGATGGATCAACCGTAATTTTAAAGTTTCCGCGATAATCGTAACTTGGATATTCATACATCGCGTTAACGCTTTGAATAGCTTTTTGCTCTAAATTCGCAGATGCCACTTGTGGTCGCACACTGTGTTGCGCACATGCCGTCAAGCCCAAACTAAATAAACATAAACTGAGATATTTTAAATGCATAACCTTTTTTAAAACCTTATCGCTTTATCTTTTCAGCAAAACTTGCTAAAAATAAAAAAATTAGTTGTTTTTTCACATAAAAGTATAAGACCTGACTTTATCAGAAAATATAATTTCCAGTGTATTTATTTTCGACAAAATTCGCTTTTCTGACATTCTTTTCGGGTGTGATTAACATTGTATTTTTATCATGCGAGTGAATAATCAAATCATCGATTGAGATAATCCCACAATGATTCAAAATTAGGATTAAAGCCATGCCAGCATATAAAGCTCCCTTACACGATATCCGCTTCTTAATGAATGAAGTACTAGACTACCCTGCTCACTATAAAACTTTATCAAATGGTGAAAGCGCAGATCCAGATACTGTAGATATGATTCTTGAAGGTGCGGCCGATTATTGTGAAAACGTACTGTCACCTCTTAACCAATCTGGCGATGAAGAAGGTTGCCATTTTGACAACGGCGAAGTAAAAACGCCAAAAGGTTTTAAAGAAGCTTATGACCAGTTCGTAATGGGTGGCTGGCAAGGGCTTTCTTATCCTGAAGAATTTGGTGGTCAAGGCCTGCCAATGTCTTTAAACCTGATCAAATCAGAGATGATGGGTACTGCAAACTGGTCATTTACCATGTACCCAGGTTTAAGTTCAGGTTGTATGAACACTATTTTGCAATTCGGTACAGATGAGCAAAAACAAACATATATGCCTAAACTTGTTGAAGGTACATGGAGCGGCACAATGTGCTTAACCGAACCTCAATGTGGTACAGACTTAGGTCAGGTAAAAACTAAAGCTGAACCTCAAGCAGATGGTACTTACAAAATCACGGGTACAAAAATCTTTATTTCTGCCGGTGAACACGATTTAACTGAAAACATTATTCACATTGTGCTTGCGCGTCTTCCAAATGCACCAGCGGGTACACGTGGTATTTCTTTGTTTATCGTACCTAAATTTATGCCTACAGCTGATGGTGGTGTGGGTGAACGTAATACGGTAACTTGTGGTTCAATCGAACACAAAATGGGTATTCGTGCTTCTGCAACTGCTGTACTCAACTTTGACAATGCAACAGGTTATCTGATTGGTGAAGTAAACAAAGGTTTACATGCAATGTTTACCTTCATGAACACAGCGCGTATCGGTACTGCGGTTCAAGGTATTGCACATGCTGAGTTATCTTTCCAAGGTGCTCTACCATATGCCAAAGACCGTATGTCTATGCGTGCGCTTTCTGGTAAGAAAGATCCAGATAAAGTTGCTGATGCAATCATTCACCATGCAGACGTACGCCGTATGCTTTTAACTCAAAAAGCAATCGCTGAAGGCGGCCGTGCAATGATTTACTACGCTGCACAAATCGCTGACAAAATGACAGATGCGTTAACACGTGGTGATCAAGCTGCTTTTGAAGACTATGATGACAAACTTGGTTTCTATACACCAATTCTAAAAGGTTTCTTGACCGAGCTTGGCCTAGAAGCTGCTAACCACGGTATGCAAGTGTACGGCGGCCATGGTTACATCAAAGAATGGGGTATGGAGCAAATCGTACGTGATGCACGTATTGCGACCTTATACGAAGGAACAACAGGCGTTCAAGCTCTCGACTTGATTGGCCGTAAAGTGTTGTTAAGTTCAAAAGGTAAAGTAGTACGTGAATACACTGCTGAAATCTTAAAATTCTGTGCAGCTCACGCACGTAATAAATACTTACGCCGTTTTGCTTGGGACCTAACAAAACTTTGTGCACAGTGGAATACGTTAACAGTTCGTATCATGCTTGCTGCACGTAAAGACCGCGACATCGTATCTTCTGCTTCTGTAGATTTCTTGATGTTCTCAGGCTATGTCATGATGGCTTATTTCTGGGCACAACAAGCTGTGGTTGCTTCTGAAAAATTAGAAGCAGGTAACGGTCAAGAAACTCCTGAGTTCTATAAAGCAAAAATTAAAGTTGCTGATTTCTACTTCGACCGTTTATTGCCACGTGCACAAGGTCATGCAGAATCAATGGTGACTACGTCTCGTACACTTACTTCATTACCAGTTGAACACTTTAGTTTCGACTACTAATAATAAGTAAGTATTAAAATCAAAAGAGCGCAATATAAGTAAGTATTAAAATCAAAAGAGCGCAATATAAATTGCGCTCTTTTTTATTAAATTAAAATTAACTTTATTCTTTATTAAGCACATAGGCTTTTGTAGGAACAAAATAGTTTTGTTCTAGAAATTCACGGTTTTTACCATAATCGCTGTAGAACAGTTTCTCCAAATTTACGATTAATTTTTGTTTTGAAATAATATTAAAATAAAAATTAACATCTGATGTTGGACATTGAATCTTTAACTCATGAGCATCAGAATCAACTTTCCACGTCAAAGAAGGACATAATTGATTAATGGCTGCACTTTTTGCGCCGTCTTTATTACTGATTCGGCCAAAATGAATAACATTCCAATACGCAGTACCATCAGGTAATAAATTTAAAATATATTCTGCTTCACCTGTTTCACAATCAGCAAAATTATCTTCACACGAAATACGAGTATGGTAGCGACCCGCATATTGTTGATCTGTTTCAGATAATTTCGAAGTCTTGTCTTGCACACCATCAGGCAAGAAAGTTCGTCCCGCGGCATCATCCAAAGTTTTAACCACAGTCGTACTTTTAACTAAACTATCTTCATGTTTAGAGGTCGTTGCTACCGCTGAGTGATCCTTAGAATCGGCATGATTTGCATCACAGGCACTCAGTCCCATACATAAAATGGCAGCCAAACCTAAATGTTTCATTAAAAGACCAGACGACTTCAAAGATATATACATCATTTACATACAACAGCAATGCTACAGTTCAAACTAGGATTCAAGAACGATCTCATCACTGCTACAAACACTTTCAGCCCCGAAAGAGTGCATTTTAGTTGATGTTGCTTTCATTCATTTAAACCATTTACATATTTTAACTATTTTTAGTTTTACCGGACTTTAATTTGCTAATTTTGACGCCATATTTCCATTAACCAAGAGAAATAAATATCTCTTGTCATTTATATATTTGAGGAGAACTACATGACCAATTCTGGTTTATATCGCTCGAACCGACAAAGCATGATCGCCGGTGTAATGGGCGGTATTGCTGAACGTTTTGGTTGGAACGCAAATTTATTACGCATTATTTTCGTATTGGTTTCGGTAATGAGTGCGGCTTTCCCAGGGATTTTAGTCTACTTGGTTTTATGGTTAGTCATTCCTAAAAGACAGCCTGAACAAGTACAAGGTTATCAACAACCTGTTCGTACTGTACGAGAAGAACAAATACATTAAATAACTTAGTTTATTTTGGTCGCTACGGTTGCATCCCCTAATCAACCGTAGCTTTTTTTATTTTAAAAATTATAGTTTTCGATTTAACTGTTGCTGTAAAGCCGCGATCATATCTGCACGACTAATCATTCCTATAAGCTTACGATCTTCAACAACAGGAATGTAGTTAAACGACTTTTCAACAAAATATGGCACTAAATCTTGAATAGGTTGGGTTGGTAGTACAGTAACCACTCGTCGACTCATGATCTGCTTTACATAATGCTGCCAAGAGTTTCTTGGATCTGCTGCACCCTTAAACCACTCTACAACTTCATATAACGCTAAAGTTCCGACCAAATGGTTTTCTGCATTTACTACAGGTAGGCTCATTAAGTTCACTTGTTTAAACTTATCGAGTGCCTGATGAATATCATCATCTTCATGTAGCTTAATCACATCACGGCTCATAATATCCTGACAGATATATTGATTTACCATACGCTCATTGGCATGTTCCTGAGCTTCTAAAATGATTTTTTCTAAGTCGTATTGGCTAATATCTAAAAGTTCAGTGTGATGCCCTAATGCATACTCAATATCTTTCGGCTGAATTGATACTTTTTGAGTTGGCGTTGGGTCTTTACTACGTTCATTTAAATGTGCGGTAACTGGGTAATGTCGCCCAATCAATCGATTAAAGAAAACAGCGAACCCAAGTAGAAGTAACGAATTGAGTAAAACTGGATAAAAAATAAAGTAAAAGCCCAACTTATGAATTGCTGCCCCACCCAGCACGGCTGTAATCGCAACCGCTCCACTTGGCGGGTGCAAAGAGTCGGTGGTCATCATTAGAAAAATGGCAAAACCAACTGCGACACTAAAAGCTGTGGTTAAATCCGGAATCCACTGTGCACAGGCAACACCAATAATTCCAGCTAACGTATTACCAACAATTACATTCCATGGTTGGGCCAAAGGACTGGTCGGCACAGCAAAAAGAAGAACAGATGAGGCGCCCATTGGGGCGATGTACCATGCATTAATTCCCCCGAGAACATACCAGCTAATTAAGGAGGAAATTGCTAAACCACACAACGCTCCAATACCGCAAAGTAACCGTTCTTTTAAGGGTAAAACCTTAAAATTTGGCTTTAAAATCTGTAACCATTCTCGCTGTATAACACTCACAGTACACCTTAGGGGATATGCCGTCATTTATAACGGGCAAAAGTATACGCCCAAAGCCACATAAAGTGCATTTAAATTATACCTTTCAACAATAAGAAAACTGGCTGAATTACTCTTTATGATTTTAATACTTTAATATTCCATCAATTTTTCATTTAAATAACGCCAGTAACGCTTCGGCAAATATTGCACATGAAGTTTTATATTTTGGCGTTCAGTAATATTCACGCTGTTAAAATAATCTTTCCAAAGCTGGTCATATAAAACTTCCTGCTCATCAAGCTCAAGCTGAAAGCTTTGACTCATTCCATTTTTTAAATTGCGGTCAACTTCAGAAGCCTCGAGTGAAACTTCATGTATTTCTCGTAAATCATAATACAGTCCGAATTTACGTTTCTCATCATAAATCAGCCAACGCTGATCTTGATAACGCCGTTTAAAATGCGGCTGAATAAGCGGTAAAACATTAAAATCAGGACGTACTAAACTCAAAAAAAGCTCATCTTTGGTTTTCTTAAACCGAATAAAAGCTTCCATCCGATGCTTCTCTCGCCCGACCTTTTTCGTCCACTGTGCAATCGCTAAAACACTAGGATTTGAAAAATCTTTTTCTATGGAAATATGGCTAGTAAACACATAAATACAGTAATTAAATAAATGCTGATAGGCGTCTAAAGATTCAGATAAATAAGCAAAATAGAATTGTTTTAATGAAGAAGATGAAAGCTTTTTTTGTAGCGCTGACCAAACACGCTCGGCATGTTGCTCATTATTTGCAACCTCAATTTTATCAGCAAATAAGCCATGTTGAGCTGCATCATTCAGATGGAGCCTGACCTGTAATTCTTTAAATTGAAATGCACGAAAAACACAGCTCAGCAGCCCAACCATCGAACCATCAAAATAGTAAGCTACTTCATCATTAAACATGACTAAAACCCAAGGCTTAATTGTGGCGAGAGTTGCTGCACATATTTCGAAGATCCCTGCGTTAAAATCTGCTGCCGAATAAAACTTGATGATAGTTCTTTTTGGAATTTTGGACTGTCTTCACAGCGAATAAAGAATTTTGCACGCTGATAGGCCACGCCTAGTTTTTTAAGTAAATCGATATGGATTTTTCCAAAACGGCGAGCCTGAACAATTTTCTTCGCCGATTTCACTCCAATACCCGGCACACGCAAAATCATTTGATAATCGGCACGATTTAAGTCTACTGGAAACTGTTCAGGATGCCTCAAAGCCCAGCTTAATTTCGGGTCTACATCAAGGTCTAAGTTTGGGTGTTTTTCATTGACGATTTCATTGACCTGAAAACCATAAAAACGCATTAGCCAATCGCTTTGATAGAGTCGGTTTTCACGAAGCAACGGTGGTGCAGAACCCACTGCTGGTAAATAATTATTTTCAGTATTAATTGGGATATAACCAGAAAAATAGACGCGTTTAAGTTTAAATTCTTTGTAGTGCTTATCTGCCATAAACAAGACATCTTGGTCTGACTCTTGATGAGCACCCACTACCATTTGCGTAGTCTGTCCTGCTGGTACATATTTCGGCACATGCTTAATGATTTGGCGTTCATCTTTAAGCTGAATGAGCCTGTCACGGACCAAACCTAAATCTTTTTGCACTTCCTGATGTGATTTTTCTGGTGCAAAAGTTTTTAGCCCAATTTCGGTCGGCATCTCTAAATTAATACTCATCCGGTCAGCATATAAACCTGCTTCATGAATCAGTTCAGGAGATGCCCCCGGAATGGTTTTTAGATGAATATAGCCATTAAAGTTTTCTTCAAGGCGCAGCTTCTTTACGACTTGAAGCATACGCTCCATCGTGTGATCTGCCGATTTAAAAATGCCTGAGCTTAAAAATAAGCCTTCGATATAATTACGGCGATAAAAATTAATGGTTAAATCTACAACCTCTTGCACAGTAAATGCTGCACGCTGGACGTCGTTAGAACGGCGTGAAACACAATAGGCACAGTCAAAAATACAAACATTACTAAATAGAATTTTTAAGAGAGATACACAGCGGCCATCTTCAGTATAGCTATGGCAAATTCCTGAATGACTGGCATCCCCCAGACCTTTATTTTTGTTTTTACGGTCACTGCCACTTGATGAACAAGACACATCATATTTAGCAGCATCAGCAAGAATTTGTAGTTTTTCTCGAATGCGATCAGACATATCAAACGACTCATTTATGGCATCGTTTAAAAAATATCATTTCGCATGCGTAAATTTAATCCAGTGAAGTACGCTAAGCGTCATGAGGTGACGTTTAAAATAATCCGTCTTAATTAACGTATTCTTCAAGCTGTTTTACACGCTCGGCATACTCTTGCATTGGGCAATATGAATACATCGGTGAGCCAATGTATGAGCCTGCATTACTACATTCCTGATCTACATAAGCTTTCCAAAGTCGCTGAGATTTTAAAATATCTTGGTAACGTTCTGGCTGTTTGTATTCTTCGCTTTGTGTACGAATTTGATCAATCAGAGCAACTATTTTTTCCTCATAAGTCTTTTTAGCTTGTTCAGAACAACTATGCACAACCATATTGTTAATACTCTCAAGCTGCATTTCTTTAATAGTCTGCTCTACACATTGGTTGTATTCATCGTGCTCGCCAGCTTCGGTCTGCGGATATAGCCATGTACTACAAAAAAGGCTGGATAAAACAATGAGTTTGCAGCAAAATTTCAGCATAATTTATTCTCGATTCTATAATTTTTAATATGCTTCAATATAACAAAAAAACGATTATTCGCGCACTTGCGCTAGCTCCCATCCCTTTGTTGAGTATATCTGCCTTAGGAATAATCATCTTTAATGCGGAATTTAGTCTTTATTCAGTTGCAGTTATTTTTCTAGCCCATTTCTTATTTTATTTACTTTTTTATGGTCTTCTGGTTATTCCTTTCGCATATATCACTTCATATTTTCTCGCGCGTAAAAATCGTTTAAATCTGATGAGTATTTTTATCTGCGCAACTGTCATCTGGATTTTGATTAGCCCTATTACACGCTTAATTTTTGTCGGTTCATTCCCTTCTCCTTGGTGGCATATTTATAAGATCTATAGTTTTTATCTTATGATTTTATTTACCAGCTTTTGCTACTGGCTAGGCTTGGAATGGCTGAGGCGAAAACAAATCGGCTAAACACATATTCCTGTGATTAAGCCTTTGCCACTCCCCCACAAAATCCTTATACTTAGGGGCAATTTTTCTCATAAATTCGTGGATGCTACATGAGTCGCGCCATCTCGCACATTGATACATTTCAGGGCTTAATTCTTGCCCTACAAAACTATTGGGCCGAACAAGGCTGCGTCGTATTACAACCTTACGACATGGAAATGGGCGCTGGAACATTCCACACCGCAACATTCTTACGTGCTTTAGGGCCAGAGACTTGGAACGCGGCATACGTTCAACCTTCACGTCGTCCAAAAGATGGCCGCTACGGTGAAAACCCGAACCGTTTGCAACACTACTATCAGTTCCAAGTGGTACTTAAGCCAAATCCAGACAATATCCAACAGCTTTATCTCGATTCTTTAAAAGCAATCGGGATTGATACGCTTACTCACGACATTCGTTTCGTAGAAGACAACTGGGAATCTCCAACGCTAGGTGCTTGGGGCTTAGGTTGGGAAGTTTGGCTTAACGGTATGGAAGTAACTCAGTTCACTTACTTCCAACAAGTCGGTGGTGTTGAATGTTACCCAGTAACAGGCGAAATCACTTACGGTTTAGAACGTCTTGCAATGTACCTTCAAGGTGTAGACTCGGTTTATGACCTTGTTTGGACTAAAGGCCAATTTGGTACTGTAACTTACGGCGACGTATTCCATCAAAATGAAGTTGAACAATCGACTTATAACTTTGAATACGCTCCAGTTGAAAAACTATTTGAACTATTTGATTTTTACGAATCAGAAGCAAACCGTTTAATTGAAGCAAAACTTTCTCTTCCTGCTTATGAGCAAGTTGTTAAAGCATCTCATACCTTTAACTTACTTGATGCACGTGGCGCAATTTCTGTGACTGAGCGTCAACGTTACATTTTACGTGTACGTACTTTAGCGCGTGCTATTGCACAAAGTTATGTACAAGCACGTGCAGAGCTTGGCTTCCCAATGGCAGAACCACACTTACGTGATGAAGTATTGGCACAGCTAAAAGCACAAGCTGAAAGTGAAGCAGCAAAGGCGGAGAAAAACTAATGAGCAAACATACTGTTTTATTCGAACTTGGCTGTGAAGAGCTTCCACCAAAAAGCTTAAAAACGTTACGTGATGCATTACAGGCAGAAACGGTAAAAGGCTTAAAAGATGCAGGTTTAAATTTTGCATCTATTGAAGCTTATGCTGCTCCACGTCGTTTAGCGCTTAAAATTGTCGATATCGATGCTGCTCAAGCTGATACACAAAAACGTTTTGATGGCCCTGCTGTTCAAGCGGCTTACGATGCAGAAGGCAAACCAACTAAAGCACTTGAAGGCTTTATGCGTGGCCAAGGCATTACTGTAGACCAACTTTCTACTTTCCAAGCAGGTAAAGTTGAAAAAGTTTGCTATTTAAAAGATGTAAAAGGTCAAAGCCTTGACGCTTTACTTCCACAAATTTTACAAACTGCATTAGACAATTTACCAATTGCTAAGCGTATGCGTTCTGCTGCAAGCCGTACCGAATTTGTGCGTCCAGTGAAATGGGTTCTTTTACTCAAAGATGACCAAATTGTTGACGCGACTATTCAAGATCACAAAGCTGGCAATGTGACTTATGGTCACCGCTTCCATGCACCAGAAGCTGTGACTTTAGCGCATGCAAATGACTATTTAACTGCTTTAGAAAAAGCATACGTCGTTGCAAACTTTGAAAAACGTCAAGCAACCATTCAAGAGCAAGTGAAAAAGCTAGCTGATGAAGTTAACGCGACTGCGATTGTTCCGGCTGACTTACTTGATGAAGTAACAAGTCTGGTTGAATGGCCAGTTGCTCTTCGTGCAAACTTTGAAGAGCGCTTCCTTGCTGTTCCTCAAGAAGCACTCATTACGACGATGCAAGACAACCAGAAATATTTCTGCTTGATCAATAGCGAAGGTAAATTACAGCCTTACTTCATTACTGTTTCAAACATTGAGTCTAAAGACCCAACTCAAATTATTGAAGGTAACGAAAAAGTTGTTCGTCCTCGTTTGTCTGATGCTGAGTTCTTCTTCTTACAAGATCAAAAGCAACCGCTTGCATCTCGTAAAGAAAAATTAGCAAACATGGTATTCCAAGCTCAGCTTGGTACGCTTTGGGACAAATCAACACGTATTGCAAAACTTGCTGTTGCGTTATCGCCAATCACTGGTGCAAACCCAGCAGATGCTGAAAAAGCTGCATTACTTGCTAAATGTGACTTAACGTCTGAGCTTGTTGGTGAATTCCCAGAACTTCAAGGTATTGCAGGTACTTACTATGCACGCATTGAAGGCGAAAACACTGAAGTTTCTGAAGCTTTAGGTGAGCAATATTTACCAAAATTTGCGGGTGACGTTTTACCTAAAACCAAAACAGGTACAACCATTGCCCTTGCTGACCGTTTAGATACGCTCGTTGGTATTTTCGGTATTGGACAAGCGCCTACAGGTTCTAAAGACCCCTTTGCTCTTCGTCGTTCAGCAATTGGTATCTTACGTTTAATCATTGAAAATGAATTAGATGTAACCATTGAAGAGCTAGTGAGTCTTGCCCTGCAAGGTTATGGCGATATCGTTAAAGACCACGACAAAACCCGTGCTGACGCGGTTACATTCTTGGAAGGTCGTTACCGTGCTAAGTACGAAGACCAAGGTGTTGCTGTTGACGTACTTCAAGCCGTTCAAGCTCTTGCACCAAAATCTCCACTTGATTTTGACAAGCGTGTAAATGCTGTTAACCACTTCCGTACACTACCTGAAGCTGCTGCACTTGCTGCTGCAAATAAACGTGTTGCGAACATTCTTGCAAAAGAAGCAACACCTGAAGGTTCTGTAGTTGAAGCAAACTTGGTTGAAGACGCTGAAAAAGCATTATTTGCTGAACTTCAAGCAGTGACACCTGTGGTTGAACCATTACTTGCAGCAAAAGACTATACTGCTGCCCTTTCTAAGCTTGCAGCACTTCGTGCACCGATTGATGCATTCTTTGATGGTGTAATGGTAATGGCAGATGATGCTGACCTGAAAGCAAACCGTTTACGTTTACTGGCTCAGTTACGTAACTTGTTTACTGCAGTGGCTGATGTGAGTGTGTTGCAAGGCTAATTAGCTTATGACTAAATAAAGGGATCTTTTATAGATCCCTTTATTTTTTACGTTAAACAAATTCTTTAATTTCTTCTAAACTTTTTGATGGCTCAAACCACATAAAATCATAATCAGCCACATCATGAATATAAAACGGATCATTTTTCATGATTTCTTCGGCTTCTTGAATCGAAGAGCTTAAAACCAAAATCACCCCACCTACTCTATTTTCTCGACGCCCTGATGCCAGAAACTTCTTTTGCTCATAATAATGATCTAAAAATGCAATATGCTCTTTGAGTACAGCATCAACTTCGGTCAATGGTTTTTTATAGGTCAAGGTAATAACAATCATCTCATTCTCTTAAAGTAAGCAGCACATGACATAACATCAATCTATAGATAGTTTAATGATCTATAGCTTATTCGATAGTACGCCTATTCCCCCAATTCATCCACACCAAACTCCCCACAATAATCACTCCACCTAGCAGTACAATCATTGATGGTTTTTCATTTAAAAAAAGCACTGCCAAACTCATGGCGACAATCGGCGAGCAATATAAAAAATTCGATGCAATCGTTAACGGCATATTTTTAAGTACATAGCCCCACAGTACATAAGCCATCGCACTTGGAAAAATACCTAATAGGACAACTGACATATTGGCTTGCCAAGTGGCATGTAAAATTTCATCCGGTAGATTGGCGCTATAAAATAGTAAAGGAATGGTCCCGAACCAGATGATGTAGCACATCATGCTCAAAGCATCATAATTTAAAGCAAATTTTTTATATAAATTAAAATAAAGGCCCCACGCAATTGCAGCTAAAACAATTAATAAACTATAAGGGCTCGGTACACCAAAACCATGATCTCCGCTAACCACTAACACGGCGCCACAAAGGCCAAGCAAAATACACAACCACTGTTTGAAACTAATTTTTTCTTTAAAAAGCAAAGCTGAAATAATAAAAGTGAATAGCGGAATAGATTGACTCAAAATACTAGATGCAACCGCAGTCACATACTGCTGCCCTGTATTTATGAGTAAATGATGCAGCGTTACAGAGAAAAATCCTAATACAGCAAGCGCAGGAGCATCTTTCCACTTTAAAGGTTGAATGCCTTTTTTCATGATCAAAAGCAGTAAAAAAAACGATGCGATCAAAAAGCGAAGCAATGCAATATGCTGCGGTGTATATGAATGCAAAGCACTATGTACACCAATAGGTGAATAGCCCCAACAAAAGACAGTAATAGTAATACATAGGTAAAGCTTAAATGCGGGAGGCTGGGTTTCGGCAGTAAGAGAAATAGCCATGTTAAATCTGCACTAATGAAATGGAACTCTTTCATCATATGCGCATAGATAGTTGAATAAAATTAACTTATATTGAGTTAAGTATTCATTAAAAGTGAATGATAAAATATGGATATCGCCCAGTTAAAAATGTTTCAAACCGTGGTTGAATGCGGCACCATGGCTAAAGCATCAATGCAGTTGCATTGTGTACCGTCTAACATTACGACACGCATTAAACAACTTGAAGAAGAACTCGGTGCACCGCTGTTTTATCGTGAAGGAAAAAGCTTAAAGCTCACGCCATCTGGAGAAATCTTTCTCGATTATTGCCGTAAAATTTTAGCGCTCTGTGATGAAGCCAAACGAAGTATTCATCCTAATGCCCCACCTTCTGGCCCATTAAAAATTGGAGCTATTGAATCGTCTGCCACAACTCGTCTGCCTAACTTACTTGCGAAATATCATCAACGTTATCCAGAAGTTTCCATTCAAATTATTACTGGCACATGGAAACAGCTATTAGTCGATATTTCTCAGCACAAACTTGATGGTGCAATTGTCGCAGGCAATATTGAGTTCCCGATGCTTAATAAACTCAGTATTTATCAAGAAGACATGGTCCTAATTGCGTCCCATTCTTTGGGAGAAATTCATTGCCAAGAAGATCTGATTGGTAAAGAAATTTTTATGTGGACTGAAGGCTGCCCTTACCGTGCAGCTCTCGAAGATTGGCTTAAACTCAAGAATATTTCACTTCCCATCACCAGCATTACCAGTTATGCCACCATTATTGGGTGTGTGAGTGCGGGTTCTGGCGTGGCGTTAGTGCCTAAGAGTATTTATGAACAATATAAAAATTTAGCGCATATTCAGAGTTATAAGTTTGAACATCTTGCCTTTATGCAAAATCACTTTTTCTGGCATACAAATGTGAGCAACCACAAAGCAAGAGATACATTTATAGAGTTAATTAAGTCTGAATTTTATTTATGAATATTGGGAATAGTAAGTCTATTACTATTAAATGATGAATTCTCGTAATCAACTTGTTTAGATTTTTTAGCTCAGTTAGGTAACTCTTTACTGATATAATCAATATAAGGAAATTATAGAATTAATTAAAAAAACCGCCTTTCGGCGATTTTTTAAATTTTTGTTATCTCATAAACCTTCTTTGAAAGTTCATCTAACCTATTTGCAATTTCCTGATCTGTTCCTAAAAACTCTTCTTTAAGTAAGTTTTGCGCAAATGGATATTGTTTATTCTGCAAAATAACCATTTTTTCTTTTATTGATTTATTTGCTAAATCATTACTATTAATACTTGTCGATACTAAAATTAAATTTCCAAAACCTCCAACCATTTGCTCTTTTCCAAAGTTAATATCTTTTAATGTTGATTGTGAAACTAAATGTTCAATTGTTAAAGACTCATAATCTAGATTTAATGCTGGATTATTATCTTCCATAAGTAATGTAAACACATACTTAATAACATTACGATTTCTAGTTTGATCAGAAAGATAAATCAACTGTTTAAACTTAACATCAAACTCATCATATTTTGGCATTTTATCGGATAAATGATTATATAAATTATTATAAAATTTTTGAAAAGAATCATTATCTTTTACTGAATTTAGCTCTAATGCTAATTTTGAGTAACCAGTAGCAATAGATCCCGATGAACGCTTTGAAGCTATAGCATTATATTGAAAATGAAAGTGCTCAATAATTTTTAAAGATTTTTTTAAATTTTTAAGAGTTATATTTCCATTATCATATGCAGCTAACAAAGCTAAGACAATAGATGATTGTTGCCTAACATTGAATATTCTCAGACCATTTAAACTATTTTTAACACCTAACATTTCTTTAGTTGTTATGGTCGAATTAGGCATAAGCATCTGTAAATAATATTCAGAATACTGCCCCAACTCATTCAAAATTTTTTGAGCGTTATTATTATCAGAGTTTACATATTTTTTAACTTTAGCAAAAAGCTCTTTTTCCGTAGTATATTCTCTATTAGCCAACCAATAATGTACAACGTAGTTATCTACTACATCAGTTCCAGATTTAGATAATTTATTTACTATCGAATTCCAAGCTTCTTTGGGCTTATCTACACTCTTACTAGTAGACTTTATTTTTTGAAGTAATAAATTTTTAATCAAATCAGAAACTCGAAGATCTTTTCCTCTGGCATTGAGGGTTTCAAAAATAAGATAAGCATCTTCTTCATTATCTAAATTAATAAAAACTAGTTTTAGTGAGCGTATTTTATCACGTATACTTCTTAAGAATTCTGTTACTTTTTTTTGATCAGTATCCTCCAATAAAAAGTTATATTTTTTATCATTTAATTTATCAAATTCATATTTATTTTTTAAAACTAAATTTGTTAACTCTTTAATCAAATTACTTTCAATACGGTCAAAAGCGTTTTTTAAGTTTTGCTCCTCAACTCCTATATCATTTTCTGTTACTATAATTTCATCTGGATAAGCTTGTATTTGAGAGTGGAAATATGGAAATGATGTTTCTGCATTTAGAATATATTCATTTTCGTAATCTACATTTTCTCTTTCGATAAACTGATGAATACCTTTAGCTAAATTATCACTACCTAGTCTAAAGAAGGCATTCCTTAGAGCAGCCAGCATTAGTGTAATAGTTGTTAGCCTTTGTTGACCGTCTACAATCCCAAAGTAAGGTTTATTTATCTGAAATGCGACCATTGATCCGATAAAATAATCGGTAGTACTACCGTTAACTACATCATCCCAAAAGGTTTGTACTTCATCTAACTCCCAAGAATATGGACGCTGAAATCGTGGTATTTTGAAATAGCCTAGATTAAGTATATCCCCAATGTCCTTATCAGCAGCATCAATTTTCATTCTTGCACCATTATTTACTACATTTATAAATATTTCCAAGATATGGATTATACATTCTCTATGTAATTATTATATAAAAAGCAAACAAATATTCTATTATAAAAAATTACTTTTCAATCTATTAGCACCTAGAATTATTTTGCAAACTTTCTTACGTTTAATGGATAAAAAGATGATGAAAAAAGTACCAACACTGTATTTAACGTCTGTTCTGATAGCATCATCTTCTCTCTGGGCAGCTGAAACAACACAGCCTCAACAAGTAAATGAAGCAACATCTAAGACTCAACCTTATGGCGATAACCCAAGTTTAGGACGTGTCCTGTTATATAAAACAGGAAAAGGCATACAAAATTTAGGAGACTCTATTCAAGGTGCTTCAGAAAAAACCTCGAACAAAATTAGTGAAAAATGGAAAAACACCAAAGAATTTACAGCTGAAAAAGCAGAAGTCGTTCAACAAAAAGCAGATACAGCAAAAGTCTTTACTGAACAGAAAATAGAGCAAGCCAAACAAAATATTACCAGTAGTCGAAATGGTGAAAACATACCGATAGAACAAGGTGAGTTAAGCAAATCTAGCACGACGACCAATTAAAATTGGGTTTGAGGAGCGCGATCATGTCGCGCTTTTCAAAAATATATACTTTGAAAAAGAAATACACCCACCACAAAGAGCTAGGAATCTGCCTTATGAATAGTCAAAAACTTCTCTTTTCAACACTATGTTGTGTAGTATTAACTGCGTGTGCGACCACCAAATCTGTTTCTTCTTATTCTCAGGCACAAGTTTTAGAACAAGATACGAATATCGAAGCTTATCCAACCACCACTGGCAATGTCGCCAAACTTATTAAACATGATAAACAAGCTTGCATGATTGAATTTACGGGTTATTTAGGTGGAGGCCAAGTGACTGAGCACTGGATTTTTAACAATAAAGGACTGATTTCAGCTCAATCATTTACAGAACAATATCCAGATTCTTCTGGCATATTAAGTCAAGCCACCAACTCGACAACAAAAAGCTCAACCACGTTTAATATTCAAGATCCAGCAATTCAAAATAATTTTAAAAAGCTCCAGAGCAATTTTAGTAAAGCCAATTTAGAAAAATGTGATTAAAAATTTTCCATAAAAAAACTCGTTGCAGAAGTAATCTTTTGCAACGAGCCATAGCCATTTTAAATTTCTTGGACCTAATAAAAAATTATAAATATGCTATTTAATTAACGGTTAAACCATTGGTTGCCGCCAGTAAATCAATACGTGGGAAAACTAAGCCCGTTCTTGAGTCAGTAATAGGTTTACCCGTGGTTTTTAAACGGTTAATGGTCTGATCGATAGTTTCAGTTGGTGTAACACTGTTTGCTCTTAATAATGCAATTGCGCCAGCCACATGTGGTGTCGCCTGAGAAGTGCCTCCCATGGTATAGCCACCCGCAGTAATCATTGCTCCTGGTGCCAATAAAGTCACAAGGCTGCCCCCATTACTAAAGCATGCCACCTTGTCCGCTGCCGTGGTTGGGTCAGAACATTTCACTGGGTTCCCCCATGACACACCACCAATATTACTGTCATATACAGCACCTACTCTTACCGCTCCAGCAACACAAGCAGGTGAAGAAATACCATCAGGGAATGCATCATTACCAGTTGCAACTACTGGGACTACTCCAGCAGCTCGCGCATTTGCAAATGCTGTTCCATAACTACTATTACTACATTCAGATTTGTATTTAACACCAGGAACACCAAGGCTCAAATTTATCGCTTTAATATTGTATGTTTTAGCGTTATTTACTGCCCAGTTAATGCCCGCAATGATATCACTATCATAAGCTGAACCTGATCGAAAAACGTCTATTCCAATAATTTTTGTTTTGGTAGCAACTTTAGACACAATCGCTGAAACATTGCTACCATGACCATTATCGTCAAGTGAGCCATCATCTGGAGCACTATCAAATGAATAAACGACACGACATGTACTTGAAGGTGTATTCACCGCCGTACAGCCAAAATCCGAATGCAAATAATTTACCCCTGTATCCAGCACAGCAACACTCGAACCGGTTCCATTAAAACCTTTAGTATTGGCCTGAGGCTGATTAATTAAAGGCAGACTTTCCATCGTCGTAGGCTGATTGATTCGGTTTGGATAAACTGCTTTAACATTTGGATCATTAAGTAAATCAACTAAAGCTTCTCTATTACTAATTCGATAAAAAGCTAAAGGCAAATTATTGTAGTCTCGAAGTACTTGTACCCCTACACCACGATTAAACCTCGACTGTATATTCTTTTTATTTGCAGCAATATAACTCCGCCGTTCCAGACCTGAAGCTACACTTTCCGAAGGGATATTGTATTCAACGATAAGGTCATTAGAATCATTAGTGACCAAAGCATCTAAATCAATTTTACCCTGAAATACTTTTTGTTTTGCTGCCTGATTTAACTGCTGTTTAGCACCTTTAGAGTCCAAAGGAAGAGCAGATGCAGTCGTACTTAAGATCGTACATAGACCTAATAGAAATAACGTTTTACTTTGCATTATTTTTCTCCGTAGTCTTTCGACTAACAATTTACTTATTTCGCTTTTATTTCATTTGCTGGATCTTTTTCTGGATCAATCGGTTGAATAGAAAGATCACTTTTTGTGTCATAAAAAGGAACAGTATCTGCTGATACTGGGCTGGGTTGAGTTGAATTTAAAGATACGTTTTTCGGTTGAGCAGGCTCCTTAAGTTTAGAAAGTAAAGATGAAGTGTCTGGTTGTGATGAATTCGGCTTATGTAAAGCAGAATTGAACACCTCAGATGCACCGCTTGTTGGCTTAAAATAAAGAACAACGGCGACTAAGCCGACCAATATGAAAAGGGAAGCAATAATTTTCATCATTTAAGATCTCTGTTTTTTTGTTTATAGACATCTATATTTATTTTTGCTTATTCGAAATAAGGCGCTATTTCTTTAGATATATTTCATGTGAAATTTCTATTTCTTGAAATATATAAACATGAGAAAAGCGAAAACACCTTTTCCCGAATAAGCAAAAATACAGTTCTGCCCTGTGCGTTTATATTTCTGGCAGAATATGGTTCAAAAAAGCGCCAAAAAGCACCCTATTCTCATAATAAGCAATAACTATGCCGTTAACTCCAATAAAAAATGAAAAAAGAATCATCTTTAGAGATATAGAAAAATGGTTATGTTGAATGCTTTTAATTGTTTTTATTTCAGAGAACAAAAAGAGAGGAAATATTTTGCTGGTTTTAAATCATAAAATATCGATATCTATTTCACTTTATTATTAATATTTTTCTTTCTCCACAATTTCTCCCTTATGTGTTTATTGACTGTAATGCTGTTGTAACGTTTTGATGAAGATGATTCCCAAGCGAATCAAGGTTTGACTATGATGCGATTGCGTTTATGAAATACCTCACTAAAGGGTATATTCTTTGAAGGATATCGCAATGAAAATGATGAAAACAGCTATCGTGACTGCAAGTGTTCTTGCTTCTGCCTCTATTTTTGCACAAAGTCCGGGCGTTAATGCAGGTGCCTCTGCCCAAGTTAATGTACAACCAGGTGGGCTTGTTAGTGGCGTAGCCAATACAGTCAAAAATACTGCTCACACTGTAGGCCATACTGCAAAACATGCTGGTCATGTAGCGGCTGACACTACAGTTAAAGCAACTAAAAAAACAACAGGTAAAGTGACTGAACTTTCTTCTGATGCTGTAACAGGCACTAAACATTTTGCTACTGAAGCAGCAACAGGAACAAAAAATTTAGCGACTAAAGCCGCAACGGGTACTAAAAACTTAGCAGTTGAAGCTAAAGCTGATACAAAAGCGCATCTTGATGCAGTAAAAACTAAAGTTGCAGAAAAACAAGCCGACCAAAAAGAATTTACTGCTGAAAAACAAGCTGATGCTCAAGCACGTGTAGATGCAGTTAAAGCCCGCGTAGCTCAAAACCAAGCAGAGCAAAAAGAATTTGTTGCTGGCACTAAAGCTGATGCTCAAGCACAATTAAATGCAGCTCAACCAGCTCATGCAGTTAACGCTCAAACAGGTGTAAACGTTGGTGTTAATGTTGCTCCAGTTGGAATTAGTGCAAACGTAAATGCAGGTGCTCAAGGTTCTACACAAAAAACTGAAAAGAAATCTTTCGTTAAAGGTCTTCTCGGTACTAACTAATCAGTTATAAATAAAAAAGGGCAATTTATTGCCCTTTTTTATTGATCTAAAAGTTATTTAGCGTGTTTCAGTTAAAACCAAGCCTGCACGTAAACCGATCTTCACATTTGGGTTTGGAAATAAAATCCAGACCTGCTCTTGCTCAACTACATAATTACCCGAAGGTTGCATCGCAATGATTTCACCTTGGGTAAATGTCGAAAAGTTCGGAGCCTCAGCCGATAAGTTCATTTGGAAATCCTCATCTTTTTTAATTAAAGAGTCAGATACCTGAAACACTCGAATTTTCGATTTATGCCGCATCGGTAAAGCTTGTTCAGAAACCACATGACGAATGACTTCATCAATTGCAGCAAACTGGCTCAAGTCATTTTGTCCAAATGGCAAGGCTTTACCCAACTCCAAGGTGGCACTCGCAGCTTTAAAGCTCTCACTGGTAAAATGTGTGAAGGTTTTACCTGCAGCGCGGTGATAAACCAAAGCATCTAAATCAGCAGCATCAAGACTTGCTATCAAATCAGCATCGTAGTCATGGGTTTGATAAGGCAATAAAGCAAAGGTTGGTAATAATGAAGCCCGAATTGCCGTATGCAAATCATAGTGATAGCGCTTAGCATCACTCGCACTTTCCTGAAAGAAAGTGGCAACTGCGTGTTCCAAAACCTCAGCTCGCTTAGATTCCTCAGTCACGGGTAGAGTTTTATATCCACCACAAAACATTCGGTTTACATCATCATGCACATAACGCTTACCTTGACGCATTGCATAAGGGTTACCCAACACAAGCAGCAACCTCACAGCAAGGCTTAAACGTCCAGCAAATAAATCGGTGCAAAGTTGAGACAACAATTCAATTGGTGCTGTTTCATTACCATGTACCCCAGCTGACAGTACGACAGCTTTGTCGTACTGTGTATGTGGCGTACATTCAAGAAGTCCCTCACCTAACCAACGCCAAGAAAAATTTTCTTGTTTTCCCTCGCGTACTGTAGGTTGCTCACCTTGTAAGGTTAATGCTAGAAAATCTTGCATGTCACCTCCTCATTATTTTTGGAAAGGATAAACCGAACCCAAACCTAAAATTTTGGTGAGTTCATCAAGCGCCATACGGCTTTCCATAAGCAAATGCGGATCTGCCAAATCTTCTTGAGCTAAACGATCACGATAGTGTTTATCTACCCATTGATTGAGTGTGCCAAACAACTGATCATTCATGAGGACTTTTGGATTTACAGCATTTAATTCAGTTTCGTTTAAAGCTACACGCAAGCGTAAACATGCTGGTCCACCACCATTACGCATACTTTCACGTAAGTCATATACCTGAATAGCATCAATTGGTGTACCCATTTGAATCATATCGTTCAAATAGCTCCACACTGCAGCATTTTGGCGAGACTCTTCCGGTACAACAATAGTCATACCACCATCAGGACGAGTCAAAATTTGGCTATTAAATAAATAAGTAGCAACAGCATCGTCTACAGTAACGCGGTTTTCAGGCACTTCAATCGAAATAAAATCTTCACCAATGCTTGCCATTTTTTGACGAATTTCAGCAAAAGCCTGATCTTGATTTAAGAAAGCGTGTTGATGATGAAATAAAACCTGTTGGTTACTTACCGCAATCACATCGTTATGGAATACACCCTGATCAATTACATCAGGATTTTGTTGAACAAAAACGGTATGAGCATCATCTAAACGGTGCAAACGTGCAATAGCTTCACTTGCCTCGCGCGTTTGACGTGCTGGATAGCGCTTTGGTCCCGGTAAGCCATTATTTAAATGTTGTTGACCATAAACAAACACCTGAATACCGCGCTTAGCATAATCACCACCTAAACGATTGTGATTTGCTGCCCCTTCATCACCGAACAAAGCCACTTGCGGTAAAGCTTCGTGGTGTACAAAGTGACGTTCATTTTTAAAGATAGCTTGTAAAACTTGGCTCGTTGTTTCAGCTTCAATTGAACGGTGAAACTTATTGTTCAGGTTCGCTGCTGTAAAATGCACGCGCTCATCTTGGCTATCTGCCGAAGGTGAAACTGTTGCCGCATTTGCAGTCCACATTGGAGAAGCTGAACTTAAAGATGACAATAGCTCTGGTGAATAACGCATTGCTTGAGCAACAACGCTAATGTCATCTCCAGTAAAACCTAAACGGCGTAACATTGGAACATGGGGACGTTCATGTGGAGCAAGCACACCTTGTTTCATTCCCATATCAGCCAAGGCTTTCATTTTTAATAAGCCTTGTTTCGCTGCTAATTTTGGATTCGAGGTGTTATTACGGTTTTTGGTTGATGCTTCATTACCAAAAGACAAACCCGCATAGTGATGTGTTGGTCCCACTAAACCATCAAAATTTACTTCATATCCTTTCATTTTTTCTTTCCCTAGTGTTAAGGCAACACAATCCCTGGAGATAATTTTTCTGGCAAACTTAAGCTTTCACTTTCAAGTGAAGCCATTGGCCAAGCACAGTAGTCAGCAGCATAAAATGCACTTGCACGGTGATTACCTGAAGCTCCGACACCACCAAATGGTGCTGCACTCGATGCTCCTGTTAATGGTTTGTTCCAGTTTACAATCCCGGCACGTGCTTCAATGAGTAAGTCATCAAACAATTCACGTTTTGGAGAAACTAATCCAACTGACAAGCCGAAACGAGTTGCATTGGCAATTTTTAATGCTTCATCAAAACTGTCATAACGCTGAATAGTGGTAAGCGGACCGAAATATTCTTCATCTGGAATACCCGCTACACCTGTTACGTCAATAATGCCTGGAGTAAGTAATGAGCTGTCTTCTTGAGGACGTGTCATTGGCAACAAACTTTTTGCACCAAGCTCAAGCAACTTTTGCTGAGCATTCATCATGTTTGTTGCAGCAGCCGATGAAATTACGCCGCCCATAAATGGTTGTTGCTCATCGTTCCAACGACCAACTTTTAAGTTTTTAGCAACCTCAACAAAACGTTGAATAAATGCATCGCCTTGCGCACCATTTTTTACCAAGATACGGCGCGCACATGTACAACGCTGCCCTGCCGAAACAAATGCAGATTGAATAGTAAGGTTAACTACAGCATCAATGTCTTCAATTTCATCGATAATCAATGCGTTATTACCACCCATTTCAAGCGCAAGAATTTTCTCAGGCGCACCCGCCATTTGCTTATGTAAGTGGTAACCCGTATTTGCACTTCCGGTAAACAATAGACCATCAATTTCATGGGAAGCTGCCAAAGCTTCACCAGTAGTACGGCCACCTTGAACTAAGTTCATTACGCCATTTGGCAAACCTGCTTGTTGCCAAAGTTTTACAGTTTCTTCAGCAGTCCAAGGCGTTAATTCACTTGGTTTAAATACAACTGTATTGCCCGCAAGCAATGCAGGAACAATATGTCCATTTGGCAAATGGCCCGGGAAGTTATATGGACCAAAAACTGCAAGTACACCATGTGGACGGTGACGTAACGATGCTACACCATCTGCCATTTCAGTTGAGCTTTCACCGGTACGTTGGTGATAAGCACGAATCGAAATCGCAACTTTGCCAATCATTGACTGAACTTCAGTTAAGGTTTCCCAAAAAGGTTTACTGGTTTCTTGGCTAATGACTTCTGCTAAATGTTTTTTATTTTCTTCAAGCAGCTTTGCAAACTTTTCTACAATCGCTACGCGCTCAGCAAAAGGTAAACGTGCCCATGCAGGAAATGCTGTACGTGCCGCTTGGCAAGCTTTCTCAACATCACTAGCTGTAGCTTCAGTACCAGACCATACAGTTTGGTTATCAACCGGATTTGTTTTTACAAATGTTGTACCGCTGCCTTGTAACCAGACACCGTTTATAAATAAAGAGTTTGACATCAGGATACTTCCATAGGATTTAGTGATAACACACGAACAGCGTGACCATCTTGTACGCCGAGTTTTTCAGCTTGTTCATGGGTTAAATTTAGAGTGCTATCTACGAGATCAAGCTTCATTAACATAGCTCGATAGTCGTGATAATTATCATTGGCAACAAGGTATTGTGTTTTACCTACTGTTGTTTCATTTGTAATTTTGACTGTTAAAAATTGACTTTCTTTAACTGCGCGCAACTCATCAATATTGGCTTCAATGGTTGGACCCGCATCAAAAATATCGACATATCCTTGATAACGTAAGCCTTCTGACTCAAGCACATGATAAGCAGGCAAAGTATGTGGATGCATTTTTCCAATCACTTCTTGTGCAGCCTTTGGTAAAAGGTCTACATAAACTGGAAACCGTGGCATAAGTTCCGCAATAAAAACTTTTTGACCAATTCCACTTAAATAGTCTGCAGTTGAGAAATCCATATTGAAGAAATGGTGGCCAATCGCATCCCAGAAAGGCGAGCATCCATTTTCATCAGAGAAACCTCGCATTTCAGCAATGAGTTTTTTCTCAAAATATTGCTTAAATGCTGCGATAAACATAAAACGGATTTTTGATAAGAATTTACCGTTTTGGTTTTCACGACGTTCCGGATCTAAAAATAATGTACAGAGCTCACTGCTTCCTGTTCTGTCATTACTTAAAAATAGAGTAGGTAATGCTTTATAGACATTTAATGCTTTTGAAGCGTGTACTTGTGTTCCCACATGAAAGTTGTACCAAGGTTCGATTAAACCTACAGCAACTTCAATTGCACTCACCCCAATAACACGTTGAGCTTCTGTATCTTCAAGAACAAACAAATAACCTTGTTCGCTCTTATGAACATTACCATTTAAAGTATTGCGAGTACGTGAAATTCGAGCCGAAAGCGTATCCATATTTTGTGGCAAGGAAGTCAGGCCAACACCTGACTTACCTGCTAATTTATAAATATCTTCAAGGTCTCGAAACTCGGCATGACGGACAATCATCATGGCTAGCTTTCCTTTTTTTTATTTAGCCAACTTTGCCAAAGCTCTTTTTAAACGAGCAATTCCTTCATCAATATCTTGTTCAGGAATAATCAGAGAAGGAGTAAAACGAACCACATTTGGTCCTGCAATTAAAGCGAGTAGTCCTTCTTCGCCTGCCCAAGTTGTAATGTCTTTTGCTTTACCTGCATATTCAGCTTTTAATACACAGCCAATCAATAAACCTTGCCCACGAATTTCATCAAAAACTTGATATTCAGCATTTAAAGTATTTAATGCATCAAGGAAATATTGATGACGGTGTTTTACACCTTCAAGTACTTCTGGCGTATTAATAAACTCGAATACAGCACCAGCAACCGCACTTGCTAACGGGTTACCACCATAAGTTGTACCGTGTGTACCCACTGAGAAATGCGGTGCAAATTTATCAGTTGTTAACATTGCACCGACTGGGAAACCACCACCCAATGCTTTTGCAGTGGTTAACACATCTGGTGTAACACCATAGTTCATGTAGGCATAAAGTGAACCTGTACGGCCTACACCTGTTTGTACTTCATCAAAAATAAGTAAGGCACCGAACTCATCACATAGTGCACGTAAACCTTTTAAAAATTCGATGTCAGCAGGAATTACCCCACCCTCACCTTGTACAGGCTCTACAATCACGGCACAGGTTTGTTCATTAATGACTGCTTTGGCAGCTTCTAAATCATTGTAAGCAACGTGGCTAATGCCGTTTGGAAGTGGTGCAAAGTCTTGTGAATATTTAGGTTGACCACCTGCTGAAACGGTAAATAAGGTACGGCCGTGGAAAGCATTATTAAATGCCACAATACCGCTTTTACCTGCGACACCGCTGTCGAGTCCAACTTTACGAGCAAGCTTTAATGCTGCTTCATTTGCTTCTGCACCTGAGTTACAGAAGAATACTTTGTCTGCAAATGTATTTTCAGTGAGTTGTTTAGCAAGGCGTAGAACAGGTTCATTGGTATAACCGTTACCTACATGCCAAAGTTTTGTTGCTTGTTCTGTTAATGCATTTACTGCCACTGGATGCGCATGACCTAATGCGTTTACTGCAATCCCGCCTGCAAAATCGATATATTCTTTATTTTCTTGATCCCAAATACGTGAACCTTCGCCACGTACCGGAATGAAATTTGCCGGTGCAAAAACTGGAACCATCCAGTCATTAAAGTTGCTTCGAGTTACAGAAATTGGCTGTTCCATGCTTACCTCAGTATCTATTTAATTTATTTAATCTGTCTTACTGTCTTTCATTTAATTTATTTAGAAAAAGGGACTGAACAAATAACCCTATACATCCTTTATATTTGCTCAGCCCACTTTTCCTAAAAAGGTAATTTCCTCAGATTAGCCTGGGAAAATACCGCGTTCTTTACGAGCTTTTAAGATACGCTCACATGCCAAGATGTAAGCTGCTGTACGTAAAGTACAAGCATTGCTGTTTGCTGTATTCCAAACGTCATGCATAGCTTGAACCATCAACTTGTCTAAACGCTCGTTGATTTCTTCTTCGGTCCAGAAGTAGCTCGCCATGTCTTGAACCCATTCGAAGTAACTTACAGTTACACCGCCGGCGTTACATACCACGTCAGGAACCACAACAATGCCACGCTCAACTAAAATATCTTCAGCTTTAGGATAAGTCGGGCCGTTCGCGCCTTCTAAAATCAACTTAGCTTTAATTTTTTCAGCACGTTCAACTGTGATTTGACCTTCTAACGCAGCAGGAATAATGATGTCTACATCTGCAGTCCAGAAATCTTCATCAGCAATTGCTTGCGCGCCAGCGAAACCACCAACACCACCTTGGTTTGCATTTACGTGTTCACGTAATGCAACAAGATCAATACCGTCAGCATTGAAAATTGTGCCAGTGTGATCTTGAACGTGAGTGATTTTTGCTTTTGATTCAACAAACAAGAAAGCAGCTTCACTACCTACGTTACCAAAACCTTGAACAGCGATTTTCGCGCCTTCAATTGGTAAATTGATTTTTGCAGCTACTTCGCGACCTGTAACGAATACACCGCGACCAGTCGCTTTCACACGACCTAAAGAACCACCTAAGTGAACTGGCTTACCAGTTACAACACCAGTTACTGTATAACCTTGGCTTGTAGAGTAAGTATCCATCATCCAACCCATGATATTGGCATTTGTACCAACGTCTGGAGCAGGAATATCTTTCTGAGGTCCGATAATGTGACCAATTTCAGTCGTATAACGGCGAGTTAAACGCTCTAATTCACGATTTGAAAGTTTACGTGGGTCAACACGGATACCACCTTTTGCACCACCAAATGGTAAGTTCAAAACAGCAGTTTTAATTGTCATCCATGCAGATAACGCCATCACTTCATTTAAATCAACGTTTGGATGGTAACGTACACCACCTTTACCAGGACCACGAGACAAGTTGTGTTGTACACGGTAGCCTTCAAAGTGCTGAATAGAACCGTCATCCATCACGATTGGCACGTCAACAATAAGCGCACGCTTTGGACGTTTTAAAGTGTCGATAAACTCAGCTAAGTGGTCTAAGTACGGAGCAACACGGTCAATTTGTGCCAAGTAAGTTTGCCATGCATCGCTGTGTTCGTTTACGTATGAAAGATCTGACATCTTTTTTCCTATTTACCTATACAGACTCAGATGTGATAAATCCGCAGTCTTTATTATTCAGCAACCAAAACCTTGCAATAACAATGTCTTGATTTATTTATAAAATCTTCAGCTCTTCTAAAGCTTCAGACCTTTTAAATTCCATCTTGTGATATCAAAAGTACGATTTACTTTTATATATCGATATCTTTTACAATCTTTCTTTTGCCTCATCTGCTGTTTATAAAAACGTCTTTATAAAAGCAAAAGTTCCACCGCAATCAACTCAAACAAGTCGATCGTAAATAAGTACAAAAGAGGTGATATAACCGTTTGGGAGTTAAAAAGAACTAGGGTTCATAAAACGAAAAAACCATAAGTCCATAAAATTATTTTTGACTAATCGATAGATCCCTCCATTAGTCTTTTTAAATAAAAATTGTTCACTAATACTGCAAGCTTCACGTCACTACTCAAGCTGGTTAATCATGCTTTCATATAGACATAAAATCTTTAAGTAAATATAGCACAGCGCAAGGTAATTTAGAACATTTTAAAATAAACAAGCAGAGAAAAAATAATCAATTTTCTCTAAATTTTATAATAAAAAAGTAACTGAGCCTAAAAAAACCTTAAGCCATAATAATTTTATTTTATGGAAATTAAAAAAATATTAAAAATAAAAATGGTTAAAAAATTACCATTTAATAACAACAACTTAATTAACAAAAAATTTCAAAAAACCTGAGAAAAATTTAGAAAATTTCATAATATTTTTTTTGCACGGTCCAATTTAAAACAAAAATAAAAATATAAAAAACTCCTTACTATTAAATAATCATGTTAAACATGTACTTATTTAAAAACTTATAATAATTAGCTATTAATACCATTCCGACAAATGGTTAATTTATGAATCATTATTTGATTTAATTATTAAAATAAAAAAAACATTTTTAAAAAAAATATATAACGCCCCTCTCCCAAGCTTAATTTATCACCATAAAAAAAGGCCCCATAAAGGACCTTTAATCAACAAAATTAGCTAAGAAATGGCTTAGTTCGGAGCAATCTCTTTCTTACGATAAAAAACAAAATAGCTCACATAGCACAGCAAGATAAAAATAATGCAGCAGATAAAGCCAACCTGCATAGAGGGATCAAACACCATACTGACACAGGTAACAATACAGAATAGCCCACCTACAATTGGAGTAAGAGGGAAAAGTGGTGCAGCGAAACGTAAATCTTTTGCTGTTTTACCTGCTTTATACCATTGTCTACGGAAATTAAATTGTGAAACGCAAATTGCGATCCAGACCACCACCATTGTAAAAGCAGCAACACCTAGTAAATTTTTGAAAATTGTTTCTGGGGCAAATTGTTCTGAAAGTAACCCAGGAATAGCACCAAACATGGTCACAATAATGGCAACAATAGGTGTTCCTGATGGTGTGAGTTTAGCGAAAATTTTAGGTAATTGATTTTTTGCTGAAAGCGACCACATCATACGTGAAGCAGCAAACAAACCAGAGTTAGCAGCAGAAAGTAGAGCCGTAATAATTACGAAACGGATAATGTCTTCTGCATATGGAATACCAATATAGTTAAATACCGTCACAAATGGACTACTGCTCACATCATTTGCATTAAGACCTGCAAGATGGAATGGTAGCAAAGAGCAAATAACAACAATTGTTCCTACAAAAAATATAAGCAAACGCCAAATTGCTGCATTAATTGCTTTAGGAACAGTCTTCGCTGGCTCTTCTGCTTCACCTGCAGCCACACCAATAAGCTCAGTACCAGAGAAGGCAAAATTCACAATGAGCATGGTTGTAAAAATTGGAAATAATCCGTGCGGGAACCAACCTTGAGCCGTTAAATTACTAAACAATGGTGCTGTTTCATGCCCGTGATAAGGAATAAAACCAAAAATTGCCAACAACCCCAAAGTAATAAAGACAATAATTGTTATAACTTTAATCAGCGCAAGCCAGAACTCAGATTCAGCAAACAAACGCGTTGAACTGATATTGAGGAAAAAGACGAGACCACCAAAAAATAAAGTCCATGCCCAAACAGAAGTAGTAGGAAACCATTCCTTAACAAGTAAAGCTGCAGCAGTAAATTCAGTTCCTAAAGTGGCAGTCCAAGTTAGCCAATATAGCCAGGTGATCATATACCCTGTGCCTGGACCAATATAACGTCGTGCGTATTCACCAAAAGAGCCTGACTCAGGCACATGAACCGCTAGCTCACCAAGACAGAGCATAACGGTGTAGGCAATCAAACCGCCCAAGAAATAAGAGATAATTGCGCCAATTGGGCCTGCTTGAGAAATTACGTCGCCAGACCCTAAAAAAAGACCTGTACCTATGGCACCGCCAAGGGAGATCATCACCAAATGTCGAGTACTCATTGCTCGTTTCAAAGGTGCAGAACTTCCATGTTGCGATGCATCATTATTCCGATAATTTAATGATTGCATATAAAAAACTGTAACGACAATTTAGTAAAAAATCATTTTAGGAGAAAAAAATAAATATGCAATTATCTTTGAATAGTGAAGCTATTTTAAGCACACCTTCCCATCTCAAATAAAATATCAATTAAAAACAGTATCTTGATAATTATAAAAGTATTAATTGTATTTTAATTAACCCCATACTATTTCTTTAATTTATATAAAAATAAAAACCATTATTTTTTAAATATAATAATTTTTCACTTAATTTATCATGACTACTTTTAGTCCTATCTTTATTTAAAAATTAATCATACTATTTATTTAAATAATGACTTTTAATTTCATATACAAATAAATTAATAAAAAAATATTTTTCGAGCAAAAAATAAAGCCCAAATTTGAAGATTTGGGCTTTATTTAATCAATAAGGTAAATTAATAACTGGTCAGTACAAATTGTTGCGATGGTTGAACTGAACCTTCAATGTAGTCACAAACGCCTTGTTCATCACAATCTAAATTGAATTGCTTGTAGCTCAATGCAAAAAAATCAGAATATTGTTTAATGACAAATGGACTCATATCCGAGCTTAATGCATCACCTTGTTTAAATAATTTAATAATTTTTCTGTCATTCATACCTAACAAATAAATTTCATTATTTAATTCAATGTGTGCAACTCCAGTCTGCTCCGCCACGATCGGAATCAGATATGATGTATTTGTGAGCAACACATCTACAGCATAGCTTTCAAGTTTTAAATTAATTAAATTGAATACCAAGACTGTACCAGAATGAGTCTGCAAACCTTTTTTATAGCTTGCGGCTTTCTGGATGTACTGAATTTTAATGCCAAGTTTTTGGAAGTCTTGCTCAGTCGCCTGCTTTGTTTTTACAAGACTACGTGTAATGGCTTGCTTGAGCGGATTATCTAAATAACGCTCATCTAATTGAAAATTATTTTGTCGTAAAATTTTCAGTAACATGCTGTCATGATATGTCAGCACATTGGCAAGTACATTACGGTAATAGAATTTACTTTGTTTTTTGATTTTACGAACGTGTTGATAGAAATACGTTTCATCAAATTCATGTTCAATAAAATCATGTAAAAGACTTGAACTCGCCAATACAGATAAAGCTTCATGCCCTGTAAAAGGCAAATGAATCGTATGTAAACTTGGCAATATTTCTTTTATTTTTAAGTAATGTTCGCGATCGACCGAAAAGTAAGGGTCATAAACAATAATATATTCACGACTTGCATCTACATCTTGCTGCTGAATTTGCATGTCTTTATTTGCGACAGCATCAAAAAATTCAGCGTAGCGTCGATCTTCAACCTGTTCAGGGTCAATTGAATATTGAGGTACAAATGCAACGATTCGATTCATGTTTAAAAGGTTCGAATATTTGATTGCTGCATAGCCGCCCATTGAGCCGCCATAACCTACAATATTTTTAAAACGCTGAATAATAGGCAAAATGGCTTTGGCCATTTCAACCATACTGGCTTTTGGAAACCAAGATTTTTGTTTTGGCATAATCCCAATAACATTGTATTGGTACTTTATTAGAGACTTTTCAGCATTGATAGATAAGCCACTCGCTCGGGTAATCAAATCGCCAAAAGAGAGAACTAATGTATTAGAATCGCCTTGTAAAAAAATGGCTCTAATGTGTTCGTCTTCAAAAATAATTTGCTTATCCATGCTCACACCGAAAGAAAATTTACTCCCACATACATCGTCAAAAATGAAACAAAATAGGTGTTTTGCCAATTTATGATTGCGGAGTATCTTATTTTATAGATGCCAGTCAGATTAAAAAGCGCAAAATATGACACAATCCTTACATCCTGCCGCTCAAAAAGGATTCAGCTCCGCTGCGGAGCTTTATCAGCAAGTTAGGCCGAATTATCCAGCAGAAATAGTCAGTTGGCTACAAGAACGTCTCCAAATACATGAAAATTCTACTGTTATTGATCTTGGCTCAGGTACTGGCAAATTCTTACCCTACTTAAAACAAACCCATGCCAATATTATTGCAGTAGAGCCAATTGGCGAGATGTTACAACAGCTTCAGCAAACCTATTCTGATATTGAAACTTTACAGGCGTTTAGCCACGCTATTCCGGTAAACGATGAACAAATTGATGCTGTTATTTGTGCCCAATCTTTCCATTGGTTTGACAACATGGAAACACTGACTGAAATCCATCGTGTATTAAAAGCACAAGGACATTTGGGACTCGTTTGGAACCAACGTGATGAACGTACAGACTGGGTAAAAGCCTTAGCAGATTTTTTGCTACCTCTTGAAGGTGATACACCGCGTTACCATAGTGAAAAGTGGAAAAAGGTTTTTGAGAATCAAAATTTATTTACTTTTGATAGCTTAGAAACTTTTTCGCAATCACAGCATGGTACTGTCGAACAAGTGGTGAGTAAAAGATTACTCTCTACAAGTTTTATTGCAGCAATGACCGAAAAAGATCAATTACAGCTCAAAGCTCAGTTTGAAAAAATTGTTTATGATTTTACAGGGATAGGCCCACAAGATCAGATTGATTTTCCATATGTCACATATGCATATCACTTTCAGAAAAGTACGTCGTCAAATCATAGAGAATAGGTTCGGTTGAAAGCTATGTTTAAAAAAACGCCTCATATCATCTTAATGTCTTTGCTCAGCTCTAGCCTATTATTGACTGCTTGTAAAAAAGCAGATGAGCCAGCAAAGACCGAACAACATCAGACAAATTCATCTACCGATCAGGTGATGGAAAAGCTCAATGAAAGACCTGTTAAAAAGTTCGCGACCACTGCTGACGATGCGCATGACATTGCTTTATTAGAAGACTATGACCGTCGCTTTACTGAAATGAGTGATGAAATGGAAACTGAGCTAGAAAAAATGCATGAGGCAGGTACGCTCACCACAGAGTTTGAACAGAAACGTACGCTTGATAATGTGCGCTCAGCATTGACCATGTTAAAAGACCTCGACTTAAAAACTGAACAAGGTCGTTATATCCAAGGCTTGCTTTATCAATATTGGGAAAACCAAGAAAAACATTTGAGTGATAAACAAGCCAATAAAGATGAACAGGTCAATCAACTGGCTGATTACTTACAAGCACAAAACCAGTTGAAATACTGGAAAGCCTCACAGCAGCATTAATTTTATAACGTGCAATAAAAAGCCTTCTGATTAAGAAGGCTTTTTAATTTATATATTTTGTTTTTCAACCCAATGAATCGATTGAACACGGAATAACTCACAAGCACCATCACCTGTATCATTTGAAGTTAAAGATGATCGCCAAACTAAATTTTTATCTTTAATTTCGACCAACTCACCTTTGAGATAAACCAAGTCACCGCGTTTAACTTGTTTGATCTGCTGAGCAATCTGAGGACTAGCAGGAATGATATGCATATTAGATACCATCTGCATTGCTTGGTCAGCCGGTACTGGAAGTTTATTCATTTTCCAGTTTAAATAACGGTCATATTGTTTAACTGAAATGGTACGAGCAATATCTGGTTGAGCAAACAGCCCCCAACTTACCGCATAATCAATCGGTGAAAACTTAGCTTGTTCATCATTTTTATAAATTTTTGAACCTAAAATTCTAAAATTGCCTTGGAATGGCTGTAATACAGAAATCGATTGATCTTTTTCAATCGGTAACAAACCATTTGCAATATTATATTCACCAGAAGTAGATGCCGTCGAAGCAAAAGCTGAGCTGATACATAAAGAGGCCAATAAGCCTATCATTACATGTTGTTTTTTCATCGCTTTATACCTCAAATATTGCTAGATCAAATGCAGTAGATCTCTAATTTATGGTAGCTCTAAGCGATGAAAAAAATATCGGAATTTAGTAACAATACAGATCAATTTCGTCTATTTTTGTGCCTAATTAAATAGATTGTTAATCTTCAAAATCAATTCGTAAGGTTTCAAAACGAACCTTTCCTTCTTTTATTGCTTGAGCAATTGCTTGCTGCCCTTTGGTCAAACGCGCTCCCCCACTTTTGATATCAAGCAAAATAATCTGAATATCTTCAGCAGTCCCGTCCCCATCTCTAAAATCGGTATAGCCATCAAAAATAACGTAATCAACCGGATCACCCAAGAACTTGGCATCACTCGGCAAGTATTGAAACTCAGGTAAAATCGGAGCAAATTGTTCTGCCATTTTACCTTTTAATACGGCGCGGCTTGTATTCACACTCCGTTTTTGTGCCTGCGCTAATGCCTGTTGATGCTCAAGCTCTAACTCTGCAATATATTGCTCGTATTCAGCCTTAATTCGACCATTACGGGTATTTGATAAAATGAGTGTAGTGATAATGATACCAATACCAGCACCTATAAGCATGGCCAGCCATACGGACATAAATTTTCCTTAACAAATACATATCATCGCGATAGATGAGCAATCATATCTAAAATTACGGAGTAGCTTAAACTTTTGTCAAAGGTGGTCATCTACTTCTTATAAAAAGATGCTAAGGTATAAAACATAAACACATGTGCTGCTGAAAATAATTGGATTTATGAAAACGATACTTATTGCAAATCAAAAGGGCGGATGCGGAAAAACCATGACAGCCATTACGTTGGCAACAGCTTTGGCACAAAAAGGATATAAAGTAGCATTAGCAGACTCTGATAACCAAAAATCTTCTTTACAATGGTTAAAGCAACGTCCAGAAAGTGTAGCTGCGATTCAAAGCTTGGATTGGCGTCACGAAAAATCGATTGGTGATGCGCCTAAAAATTTAGATTATCTAATTATTGATGCACCGGGTGCTCTTTCGGACGATCATGCTGAACAGTTAGTCAGCGAAGCTCATGCCATTATTACACCACTTCAGCCTTCATTTTTTGATATCGATAGTACACGTCGTTTTCTCAAGCATTTGCAAGACATTAAGCGTATTCGCAAAGGCAAAGTACAAATTTTACTGCTTGCAAATCGGGTTAAACCAAACAGCGCTAGTTCAAAAGACATTCAGCAATTTTTTGAAAAAATCGAACATGACCCGATTGCGTGGATTGCAGAACGTAGTGCTTATGGCAGCTTAGCAATGCAAGGTTTGAGTGTGTTTGATAAACCACAAAAAAACTTTATTGCAATTCAAAGCCAGTGGCAACCGCTTTTAAATAAACTGATTGAAGATAAATCTGAGTGGTTCTAAAAATAACTTTTTATTTTTGTTGAGCAGGAATGTGTACATTAGCATTTCTGCCTAAAATTTGCCTCAGGTCATTTTTCAGTTAATATGGCCTCACCCTATTTAAAAAATTTGAGAATTTTTGTTCGTGCATCAATACGCTCCTACTTTACAGCGCGTTTTATTGTTTGGGCTGTTTTTTATCCTGATGTTTTTAGGATTTAACATCCTGAAGTACTTTATTGTACCTGTAGTTTGGGCTGCTATTATTGCCTACATGACTTGGCCTATTTATTTAAGAATCCAGCGCTTTTTTGGAGAAAATCGTAATAATTTAAATGCTACAGTCATGATTAGCTTAGTCATTTTAGTTGTTGGTGTTCCCCTTATATGCGCTATTTTTATTTTACAACATGAAGGCCGCAACCTTTATCTTGATTTACAGCGCCAAGTTTTTTCTGGTCATTTAAGTGTTCCTGATTTCATTAGAAATCTTCCTTTTATTGGTAAAGAAATAACTAGAACACTAAACGATATAAACACCGACCCCAACAGCACGATTCAAAGTATTGCAGCTTGGGTACAAAGCCATTTAAGTTATGGGCGAGTGTTACTCAATGAAATTAGTAAAAATATCGTCAAACTTGGTTTTGCAATTTTAACGCTTTTCTTCTTTTATCGTGATGGCCACAATATCTTAACTCAAGTAAGTAAAGCCTTAGAAATGGTGATTGGCCTACGTATTCACCATTATCTCGATACGATTTCAGAAACAACGCGTGCAGTTGTCTATGGTGTTGGCTTAACTGCAATTGCTCAAGCAGTCCTTGCTGGATTAAGTTATTTCGTAGCGGGTGTACCCAATCCGATGGTACTCACGATTGCGACGTTCTTATTAGCACTCATTCCTTTCGGCACCCCTGTCTCCTATTTAGGCGTTGGTCTATGGTTGTTCTCTCAAGGACAAACCATGGAAGCCATTGGCGTAGTTTTATGGGGTGTTCTGATTGTGAGTAGTTCAGATAACGTGATTCGTCCACTCGTGATCTCTGGTGCGACCCAAATTCCGTTTTTATTGATTATGTTTGGTGTATTGGGTGGTATTGCGAGTTTTGGTTTAGTTGGTTTATTTATTGGCCCTGTTATTTTAGCTGTTTTATTAGCGATTTGGCGTGAATGGCTTCATGAAACAATTGATCCTGAACCAATGCCAAAAACAACTATGATTTATGATTCGGATGATGATTTACCACCATCTAAAAATTAAGCCAATGATTTAAAAATGTTTCAGGATACAAAGTGACTATTTAAATTAACTTGTAGGGTTTACACACCTTTGCTTGAATAAAAAAATCAGATTTATATCTATAAGGACATCTAATAATGCCAATATTAAATAAAATGAGTGCAGTATGTGCACTCACAGCTTTACTAACAGTTGGTTGTAGCACGGTAAGCAAAACAGTATCGGAAACGACTCATGCATTAACAACGATGCATACCAAAAAAGTAGTCGATGTGAATGAAGTAACAGCTAGTGGGATTGGTAAAAAAATCGGGACAATTAGCTTTCAAGACAGTGATAAAGGCTTGATTATTACCCCTGCTTTAGCAGATTTACCAAGCGGTACTCGTGGTTTCCATATTCATGAAAATGCATCGTGCGCCCCTGCTGTTAAAGATGGAAAACCAGGTGCTGCTTTAGCTGCAGGTAGTCACTATAACCCTAACCAAGCGCCACATCATGGTACGCCTACTACAGGACACCTAGGCGACTTACCAGCATTGGTTGTTGATAATAATGGAGTAGCTACCACGGCTGTTATTGCACCACGTTTAAAACTTGCTGATATTCAAGGTCGCGCTATCATGATCCATGCTGGTGGGGACAACTATTCAGATTCTCCTCTACCTCTAGGTGGTGGTGGAGCACGAATCGCCTGTGGCGTAATTCAATAATTTGTCATTTTTTTAAATTGTGGGTATCTAAAAAGATATCCACAATTTTGCTATTTTATTAAGCAGTTTAGATCACTTAATTATTATAAAATCTTAAAAAATTAACTGACTTTTTTAGACAAAACGCATAATATTTTTCAAGCAATAAAAAATTAAATACCCCTTATCACGTATCCTCTCATTTAGAAAAAAAGCCGTGAATTATCTGACTCAACTATTCAATCGTTTTAAAGCGAATTCAATTTTAATTTACTGTCTGCAAATTTTAATTGTACTCACAGGCACAACTTTAGGCTTACTAGAGTTAGGTCATAACGAACTCATCGTTCCTGTGACATTAGGTGCGATCGCCGCTGCACTTACCGATTTTGATGATCGCTTAAGCCTTCGATTACGTAACCTGCTCTATGTCTGCATACTCTTTTTTACTGTCAGTACTATTCTTGGTTTTTTAGCACCGTATAAACTTTTATTTATTTTATATCTTTCAATTTCAAGTGCTTGTTTCATTTTATTGGGAGCCTTAGGCCAGCGTTACGCAACCATTTCTTTTGGTACGATTTTACTCTCGATTTACAGCATGTTTGGTTTAGGAGAATATGCTCACTGGTACCAACAGCCTACTTATTTTGTCTATGGCGCACTGTGGTATGGCCTAACATCTATTTTATTTTTTCTTTTAAAACCAACACTTCCTTTACAAGATAAGCTTTCGCAAATTTTTGAAGAAATCTCTGCCTTACTTCAAGCTAAAGCCCGCTTGTTCGATCCAGACAATAAAGAAAATGTTGAACAGCTTTTATTTGAATTATCACTCCAAAATACGCAAGTCGCGCAAAGTCTTAACCAAATACGTAGCTCTTTGCTCACTCGTCTTAAGGCATCACGAGTCAGTAATAAAAGTATTTACTGGTTAAACCTGTACTTTTTTGCCCGCGATATACATGAGCAGGCCACCTCTAACTATCTACACTATGAACATATTCAACAAAATTTTAGCCGTAGCGATCTCATTTTCCGTTTTCAGAAAAATCTGCGTTTACAAGCCCAAGCTTGCCATGATTTAGCCCAATGTATTTTGCATAACCAGCAATATCAACCTTCTCAAAAAGGGCAAATTGTTTTAAACCATCTGGAAAGTTCTTTAAAAGACTGGATACAACAACATCCTCAAAATTTTGAAGTTAAAAATTTAAAGCTGATTTTTAATAATCTAAAAGGCATGCATGAACAGTTTGAACAACTTCAATATGCTCAGCCGTTTAATGAAACACTAAGTCAAAACAAGCAAGATCACCTCAATTTACTTGATGATGATATTCAAGATTTTTCAGATCTTGTTTTAAAAATTCGCCAGCAACTGACACCACAATCGGCCCTGTTTAGACATGCAATACGAATTGCAGTCGTGTTCGCCGCAGGTTACGTCATTTCATTATTACCTTTTGCCCAACACGGTTACTGGATTTTGCTCACCAGTTTATTTGTTTGCCAAATTACTTACTTTGCAACGAAAAGCCGTTTAAAACTCAGAACAATTGGAACCCTACTTGGCGTTTTATTGGGTATTCCCATTCTGTATTTTGTTCCAAGCATTGAAGGTCAGCTCATCCTCACCATTATTTGTGGGGTTAGCTTTTTCTACTTGCGCCAGAAAAAATACGCCTTGGCAACGCTGATGGCAACCTTAATGGTATTGCTTATTTTCAACTTAAAAGGCGCAGGTTTCAGTATTATTTTACCTCGCCTAATCGACACCTTATTAGGCTGCTTTATTGCATGGCTTGCTGTTAATTTTATATGGCCAGACTGGAACTTTCGTAATATTCCAAACAATATTAAAAAAAGTAGCCAAGCCACACTGGATTATTTCAATGTAATTGTTGAGCAATACCAGCATGGTAAAAATCAGGACATTGAATATCGCAGAATTCGCCGCGCTGCACATAACGCACAAATTGAGCTGTCGAATATGATTTCGAGCTTAAGTGCTGAGCCTAACCCCAAACCAGAGCTGATTCATTACGCCTTTCGTTATTTAGTTTATAGTCATAGCCAGTTGAGTTATGTCGCAGCATTAGGCAGCCAAAGACAAAAAATTGAAGAACAACAGGTATTACAGCTTTTACTGGATTGTCAGCAAATTCTTAACCAAAGTTTATTTGAACAAGCTTCTGTTGATTTTAATTTTCTTGAGCAAACTTTGAAGCAAATACAAAGTTTAACAACTCATGAGCACTTTTCAGAAAGCTACACTCTTGTTTTAAAACAAATGAGCTTATTATTAGAAACCTTGCCTGAACTCTTAACCTTAAAAGGTAAACTTTTAGAACAAGAGATTAAGTAATATAAAAAAATACCGGAATATAAATTCCGGTATTTTTTTAATGTAAGTCTTGTGCAACTCTTTCCTGCATTTCCCGTTTTAAAGCTAAATGTGGTTGAGTAAACCACAGCGCAATAAATGCAAAAGCAGATAACACGAAAGCCCATAAATGAAATTGAGTATAGAGATAACGCACCAACTCAATCATTGCAAAAAAGCTTGTCATCAATAGCATTGAAACAGCAGCAGCCACAGTTCCTTTCGATACTTCAGATGACATAAGTGCAAAGCGGTACAATACAGAAAAGCTAATTCCTTCACCAAAGCAAATGAGCGTCATACCCGTAAGCAAACAAGGAATTAAATAGGTTTGCCACACCACACCTAATATTAAAATAAGTGTACCAGTGAGCATAATCGGTAAACCAATTAGGACTGTTTTACCTAAAGCCAAACGGTCAATAATTTTAATTAAAACAATGTTGCCTACAATTAAGCCTAGAAATACCGGAAATTGAGCTAAACCATATTGCACACTGGTTAGCTTGAGTTCATCGACCAAAATAATGGGCGATAATGCAATCCAAAGCATAAGCGGCATACCTACAAGCGGTAGCGCGAGTGTTAAACCAAGGAATTGCCGATTGCTAAACACTTTTTTAAAGTCATCAAAAAGATAGCTAAAAGGTTGTTTAGTTACACTCACCTTCTGACTCGGCATTTGTTTCTTTAAACCAACCCAACTCAGCAGTGCAAGTAAAGCAATTGCCACAAAGCCCCAATGCCAAGACACATAATCAATTAAGAAGGCTCCAAGTACAGGTCCGAGCAAGGGTGCAAGCAATGAGATATTTGCCATCAGTGCCATAACTTTAATAGCATCACGCTCGGCAAAATTTTCCTGAATTGCCGCATATCCCACTGCTGAAATTACACTTAACCCAATACCTTGTAAAAAGCGTAATGTCAGAAAGTATTCAATTTTTCGCGTTAATAAAATTAAAAAACAACACAAGGCAAAAAATAAAACACCAGTTAAAAGAACTTTCTTACGACCTAATCGATCTGATAAAGGCCCAAGTAACCATGCAACAGATGCACCACCTAATAAATAAAATGACATTGAAGAGGGTGCCCAAGTTGCACTTACACCAAAATCTTCAGTAATTGCCAACATCGCTGGCTGAATCAGGTCATTACCAATATAAACCGCAAATTCAAATAGCACTAAAGCTAAAGGAAACATCAACGTTGTACGGTTCAACGCTGTCGTTTGAATATTATTCATGAGTTGTACACTTCAAAATAGCGGCCAAAATGTCTCAACAACTACATATTGAAAAAAAATGTAGTCATGACGATGACAGTATGGGCACTCAATCTTTAGTTAAGTTGTTATATGCCGTGAGAGTGCATGTTTAGAATGTGAAACACCGTATTCACAAGGTGTCTAAGACAAGAAAAAATGTATGACGTGAGATTCGGTAATTTTTACCATTTGGCTTAATTGCCGGATGACACAATATCACTTTTTAAATTGATCAGCAATCGGACAGTTTCATCCATTTAAAATTCTATATTTTGATTACCACCAACTCATTTTTATATTGTGAATAACCTTAAAGTTATCCACATACCTGATAGAAGTTCGGCTTTAAGGACAAGGATTAACTTGAAAGTCTGTTGTTTCCTGCCCTTTTGTACATTGATAGCTTTGCTTTTTATTTACGATTTTCCAAACGGTTTGATCACGTTTTAATAAATATTCGGTACGTGTTTTTGATATAGCATCTTCACTAGGCACAGTCTGCAAAATCGTTACTTGCGCATTAGATGCGTCATTCAAAGCATTCATTTGCTGTGAAATACTTAAATTACTCGCATTATTTAAAAGGTTGGGTTGATCGAGCAAAACAGCTTCTATCGGGCTATTGGCTTGGGGTGTAGGTGGCTTTGTATTCGGTGCACATGCACTCAGAATCAATAAATTACACATCATGAGTAAACCAATCTTTTTCATACTCAACTCCACCACAACTTCACCTTGATGCTAAAGGCTACAAATAATTTTTTCCGTTCAACTTTGTAAAGTATTTGCCATTAAAATAAAGAAACCAATATAAGGTATCAAACCAAGATTAATGATTTTTAATCAATAATATTTTTCCGATTACTACATTTTTCTCTAAGAGTGAGTTCTTTAAAGTAAGCATCAAATTTAGGAATTTAATTAGAGTAACTCTCATGAGCAATATTTTAGTGATTAATGGCGCCAAACAATTTGCCCATTCAAATGGTGAATTAAATGACACACTCACGGCATTGGCAACCGACCATCTCACTGAACTGGGCCATGAAGTTCAAGTGACTCGTGCAGATAGTGACTACAATGCAGAAGCCGAAGTAGAAAAATTCTTATGGGCCGATGTCGTGATTTATCAAATGCCTGGTTGGTGGATGGGTGCACCATGGACAGTCAAAAAGTATATTGATGATGTCTTTACCACTGGTCACGGCTCACTATATGCAAATGACGGTCGTAGCCGTTCTGATGCCTCAAAAAAATATGGTTCAGGTGGTCTAATTCATGACAAAAAATATATGCTGTCATTGACTTGGAATGCTCCAATGGAAGCATTTGAAGATGCAGATCAATTCTTCCACGGCGTAGGTGTAGATGGTGTTTATTTACCATTTCACAAAGCCAACCAGTTCTTAGGCATGAGTACCCTTCCGACATTTATCGTAAATGACGTAATTAAAATGCCTAACGTTGATCGTTATGTTGAAGAATATAAAGCACACTTAAATACTGTATTTGCAGCAGCCTAATAAGGAGAAATCCATGCTAACCATTATTGCGGAAATTCGTACTAAATCGGGTGGACAGCATCGCCAGAACGTATTGGATGCATTTCAAAAAATCATTCCAACTGTTTTAGCAGAAGATGGTTGCCATGGTTATGAACCTTTAGTTGACCACAAATCAAATGCGAGCTTCCAGACTCAAGAGCCTGACACGATTGTCATGTTAGAAAAATGGGAAAGTGTTGCACATCTTGAAGCTCATTTAGCTACACCGCATATGCAAGCGCATCATGCAGCCGTTAAAGATGATGTCGTTGATGTCAAAATTAAAATTTTAGAAAGCGGCGTATAATTTAACGCATTAAAAAAGACGATATATTTATCGTCTTTTTTATTTTTTAAGAGCAAAGCTGGGTTTGAAAACCTCTCGAACTCTTCCCTCGCGCACATTGGTAGCTCTTTTGCTTATTCTGCAATTGCCACTTTTCATCAACCAATTTAAATGAATATTCAGTTCGGATTGCAGAAACAGAATCATCCATTAAACCTGTTTGGATAACGGTAATACGGGAAACTGTTGGAGATTCTACTCGGTTAAATACTTGCTGAACTGAGGTATTATTGTGCTCTTTTACGATCTCAGGTTGAGCTTTAAGAACTTGTTGCATCGGGGTTTCGGAGCCCATAAAAGGAATTAATTTACTGGTCGTCGCACACCCAGTGAAAAGTCCAGCACAGAGCGCTGAAATTAAAAATAAACGTTGCATTTTTATCACCAAAAACAAAAGGCATAGCTTTATGATGCTATGCCTTGCTCGGTTACTCTGTAGAAACTATGTAGTTCTAAGGATAGCTACTCTTTTACAGATCAAATAATTGTTCTTACTCACTCAACTTTAACGACAATCGTTTGATAAAATTAATTTCTATTACACATAACAAATAGGATCATTATGCAACTGACGTATGCGGGGCAAGTTTTCTTGGTGGTCGTTGCATTTTTGATGATTTGGTCATTTGTACTCACCAAGTTTTGGGTCAAGCGTTTAGCTAAAAATCGTAAAAGTAGTAAGTTTGAATTTGCTTATTTATTTGCCGTGGTTTTTAGTATTAGTGCTTTATTTTTCCCATTTACTTATTGGGTTTCTCAAGCAGTCTACGGCTTAGTAACCAAACCAACTTACGATGCAACTGTAGTGAGTTATACTTCTGAATGGGTAGATACTGAACGTACCGACTCAAATGGGCGTAAATATAAAACTAAAACACTCATGCATACTGCTCAGGTTCAATTTAAAGATAATCAAAACAGAACTATAACTTTAGATAATTCAGTTCGCTCTGGTGATGTACCTATAGTTGGTGAACATATTACTGTTGTTTATGAATCAGGTGATCACACCGCACAAGAAAAGAGCTGGCGAACAATTCTATTGTTTGCAGCCGCTTTATTTATGCTGTTTATTTTAGGTTATGTGTTGCTCATGATTATTGCCTATAGTCTAAAGCGCGACATGGAACCCTACAAAACATTTGCTAGCACGTTAATTTTTAAAGTCACGCTTCCACTTGGAACAATGGCGATGTTTTCGATGTTGTCTTATTCTATTTTTGCCTATTTCTTTTTAGGTAATCCAAGGGATTTACCTGTGTGGGCCATTGGACTTTGTTTCTTTTTTGCTCTTAGTCTTTTACCGTTGATTTATCATATTCTGACGGGTTGGACAGCGTACAAGGAATAGAGCTTTTAATAAAAAAGCGCATCTTTCGATACGCTTTTAACAGAGATTCTTTTATTCAATCAAGCATTAAAGATCAAATAATTTACCCGGATTCATAATGCCATTTGGGTCAAATACTTTTTTCAAAGCTTTCATATATTCAATTTCTTCAGCTGAACGTGAATATTCCAAATATGGCTTTTTCGTCATACCTACGCCATGCTCGGCAGAGATTGAACCATCGTATTTTTTCACGGTATCAAACACATATTTATTCACAACCTGACACTTCGCAAAAAACTCATCTTTGGTTAAGTTTTCAGGTTTTAAAATATTTAAGTGCAAGTTACCGTCACCAATATGACCGAACCAGCAAATTTCAAAGTCTGGGTAGTTTTCTTGAACAATCGCATCAATCTCACGAATAAATGCAGGTACATGAGTAATTAATACTGAAATATCGTTTTTATATGGAGTGAACGGCGCGATTGATTCAGAAATATCTTCGCGTAAACGCCATAAGCTTTCTACTTGGTCAAGACTCTGGCTCATCACGCCATCAAGTACCCAACCTTGTTCCATACAATGCTCGAAGATTTCCATTGCTTTGTCGATAATCGGCTCATATGGCGCTTCAAACTCAAGCAATACATAGAATGGACATTCAGTTTCAAATGGACGTTGTACATGACCATTGTTTAAGACTTTTTGCATTGCAAGTTCACCAAAGAACTCAAATGCTGTTAAGTCGATATCTTTTTGGAACGCATGTAATACAGGCATTACTGCGTCAAAATCAGGAACACCTAAAACTAAAACTTGTAAGTTTTGTGGCTGACGCTCAAGTTTAATTTCTGCTTCCGTCACTAAACCTAAAGTACCTTCACCACCAATAAACAAATGCTGTAATGCATAACCAGTGGCATTTTTAACCATGCCTTTGTTTAAACGCAGGATGTCACCCTTACCAGTAACAACGGTTAAACCAAGTACCCAGTTACGTGTCATGCCATATTTAATGACTTTAATACCGCCAGCGTTGGTACCGATATTACCGCCTATTTGGCTAGAACCTGCTGACGCAAAGTCCACTGGGTAATACATCCCTTGTTCTTCTGCATAATTCTGCAATTGTTCAGTCACAACACCAGCTTGAACACGGACCATACGGTCTGCTGGGAAGAACTCAAGAATCTGGTTCATTTTGTCCATACTAATGACAATTTCACCATTGGTGGCTACCGCGCCAGCAGAGAGACCTGTACGACCGCCAGACGGAGTAATAGCAACATTGAACTGGTTCGCAAGCTTCACAACAGCTTGAACTTGTTCAGTGGTCGATGGGAAAACGATGACCGATGGGTTCGGATTAAAATGCTTGGTATGATCTTTACCCCAGTTTTCGAGACTATCAGCATCAGTTTTAATACGGTTTTCACCGACGATTGCTGTTAATTGGGTGAGTAACTCAGGTGTTAAAGCGACTGGAGCATTCATCGTTTGCAGACCTAGCAAGAAGTAAACTATGGTGGGACTATGACTTCATATTCTCAAGGTTTTCACCTGAGCAAAGCCATAATGTTCAAGGAACTCCTATATTCTACATGTATCCGCACAAGCGATAAAGTTCAGAATAGAGATACTGTCAATACAAAACATGTTTAACGCGAATAAATGCGTTTTTATAAGGCTTCCAGATAAAAACATGCTTTATTAATCTGCCAAGCATATTTTGAAACACTCGACAAGCCATAAACAGAAGTGATTAGACATAGATAAAATTGCCATAAGGCGATGGTATAAACGAAATATCTATAGCACCGCCCAATATGTTATTATACCGCCACCAAATTTGGCCTTTGTAGCGGAGCCGTAATGAGCCAACATCTTTCACTACCTAAAGATAAAATCCGTTTCCTTTTGTTAGAAGGCGTTCACCAAAACGCAGTCGATACTTTAAACGCTGCGGGTTACACCAATATTGACTATCGTAAAACTGCTCTTGAAGGCGAAGCGCTTAAAGAAGCAATTAAAGATGCTCACTTCATTGGTATTCGTTCGCGTACCCAATTGACTGAAGAAGTTTTCGAAGCTGCAAACAAATTGATCGCAGTAGGTTGTTTCTGTATCGGAACAAACCAAGTTGATCTTAAAGCAGCGATGGCACGTGGTATTCCTGTATTCAACGCACCGTATTCAAATACGCGTTCGGTTGCAGAGCTTGTACTTGCTGAAACAATTCTTCTTCTTCGCCGTGTTCCTGAAAAGTCGGCGGCTTGTCATCGTGGTGGTTGGGACAAATCTGCTGTGGGTTCTTTCGAAACTCGTGGCAAAACTTTAGGTATTGTGGGTTACGGTTCCATCGGTTCTCAACTTTCAGTTCTTGCTGAAAGCATGGGTATGCATGTTATTTATTATGATGCAGTAACTAAGTTACCAATGGGTAATGCTCGCCAAGTTGGTTCTTTAGATGAACTTTTAGCAACTGCAGATGTTGTAACGTTGCATGTGCCAGATGTTCCGTCTACACGTAACTTCTTCACTAAAGAACAATTTGCGAAAATGAAAGAAGGCGCGATCTTCTTAAATGCTGCACGTGGTACATGTGTAGTGATTGAAGATTTAGCCGATGCAATCAAGTCTGGTCACATTGCTGGTGCAGCGGTTGACGTATTCCCGAAAGAACCAAAAGCAAATGGTGAAGAATTCCAATCTCCACTTCGCGGCTTAGACAACGTGATTTTAACTCCTCACGTTGGTGGTTCAACTATGGAAGCACAAGCAAACATCGGTTTAGAAGTTGCAGAGAAATTTGTTGCTTACTCTGACAAGGGTATGACGCTTTCTGCGGTAAACTTCCCAGAAATCGCGTTACCATTAACTGCTGGTCAACACCGTTTATTACACATCCACAAAAACGTACCGGGTGTATTGTCTAAAATCAACAACTTGTTTGCTGAACAAGGCATCAACATTTCTGGTCAGTCACTCATGACTAAAGGTGACATCGGTTACCTCGTCATGGATGTTGACGCTTCTGCATCTCAAGAAGCTTTAGATATGTTGCATGAAGTTGAAGGTACAATTCGCGTGCGCGTATTGTTCTAATACGAACTGTAAATTTAAAAGCCACAGCAATGTCTGTGGCTTTTTTATGGGTATTTACATTATCATGTGAAAAGTATACCAATTGAACAAATAATAAAATGTCTACTTTAAGCCAGAAATCTCAACTACATGCTTTGGGGTTTCTTATTCTTGCCATGTTAAGCGTTCAAAGTAGCGCATCTTTAGCTAAAATTTTGTTTGAGAGCTTTCCCGTTTTAACAGTGTCTGCAATGCGTCTATGCATTGGAGCATGTATTCTGGCTTTAATCTTTAAAATATGGCGAATTAATTTTAATCAGGTTCGATGGAAAGCGATTTTGGCTTATGGCTTTGCTCTTGCAGGCATGAATGCCCTTTTCTATTTATCTCTTGAACGTTTGCCTATTGGTATTGCGGTCGCATTTGAATTTATTGGCCCCTTAAGTGTAGCTCTGTACCACGCACGCCAAAAATACGATTTTGTCTGGGTCACTTTTGCGATTGTTGGCCTCATATTACTTTTCCCTTTCAATCAGGCACATAGTCTGGATTGGATCGGAGTATTATTTGCAATTAGTGCTGGCGCATGTTGGGCACTTTATATTATTGCTGGACAGAAACCGTCAGGTATATCAGGCAATCACACTGTGTGTTTAGGAATGAGTGTGGGCGCATGCATCTTATTACCCATTACTTTTTTCTCAGGCTCAATAGGGCAAGTTATAGAGCTCCCCTATCTTGTTTATTTTATTGGTTTGGCAATTTTAGCCAGCGCATTACCGTTTTCTTTAGAAATGTTAGCCCTACGTAATTTAACGCCCTTAAGTTTCGGAACATTGATGAGCCTAGAGCCCGCAGTTGCTGCACTTTCTGGTTTTATCTTTTTAGGTGAGTATTTGTTATGGAATCAATGGTTGGCACTTGCAACAATTATTGCAGCTTCGGTCGGTTGTACCATAACCACTCAAAAAGCACGTCAGGAACGTGAAAAAATAGTAAGTTAAATCGACTAAAACCACGAGTTAAAACATGGCATTCGCTATAATTAACCCTTGTTAGTTTTAAATAATATTAGATGAGTCCCTAGAGTATTTCCATGCAGAATCTTCCCATTATTGCTGTGCTATATATGATTCTGTCGATGGTCTCATATCAAATCAGTGCTTCATTTGCTAAGCAACTCATTTCAATATTAGACCCTCTTACCGTTACAGTTTTAAGGCTGAGTTTTGCAACGGTTATTGTCGCTATTATGTTCCGTTCATGGAAAATCTGGTCACGCTTACCCTATTTAAAATGGCGTGATTTATTGATGTACTGCGCATCTTTGGGTCTCATGAATATTTTATTCTATACGTCACTTGGGAAGTTACCTCAAGGAATTGCCGTGGGCTTAGAGTTCATTGGTCCTTTAGGACTAGCTCTACTTTCCATTAAACAAAAGAGTGACTATATTTGGGTGGCATTTGCGATGTTAGGTATTGCATTGATGGTGCCTTGGCAAGACCCAACACAACACCACTTTTCCTATATCGGTGCTGCCTGCGCGCTAGGTGCTGGATTTTGCTGGGCATTCTATATTTATTTTGGTCAGAAAGTTGTGACCCAAAATATAGGAATGCATGCTTTAACCATTGGAATTGGATTATCTGCTTTAACCTTACTACCGATTAGCATCTGGCATAATGCTCCTGCATTACTTGAAACACAGTATTGGGGTAAAGCATTACTTATTGCTATTTTAGCAACGGCTATTCCATATGCACTTGATTTAATGGCACTCAAACAACTCAATAAATTAACTTACGGTACTCTAACGAGTTTGGCACCAGCATTAGCAGCATTAACAGGTTTCTTATTACTTCATGAAGAAATCAGCATGCTGCAATGGGTGGCTTTGGCTTGCGTAATGCTAGCCTCTATTGGGGTTACTTTAAGAAGTACTAAAAAAGCTGCATAGGTTTACTCTACTGCTGCTTTTTATACTTTTTATATTCCTTTAAATATTTATTACCCAGCGTTTCTTTTTCGCTGTCTTTAAGAATTTTTCCAGCTTGTTGAAAAAACTTATGCTCTTCTTCTTTTAAATGGTGATGGACTTTCTCACTTAACTGTTTGGCGGTTGCTAACCAGCTCGGGCTACTCATATCGGTTTTTTCGAGCTGCTCCACCAACTCATCCATTTCATGATGTTCAGCTAAGGCATGGCGAGTGATATCTAAACCGACATCATCAAACATCAAAGGAATATATAAATAACGATCTTCGGCAACTGAATGGGCATAAAGTTCATTTTTTAATGCATCAAATAATTCTTTTCGTTCTTCGGTTAAACCATGTGTCTGGATTAATTGTTCAGAAAGGTTTCGTTGATTTTCATGGCTTTCTCTTAATGCTTCGAAAATATTCATTCTCTTCCTCATTTTTTAGCTAAAAAATCTTTTTTATTTCAAGGTTTATGATACGTTGAAATTTATATTGTTTACGTAGCTTAAAATGAGACTATTTTTTACACAGTTTTCTTTCTAGTAAATTTCTGTAATGATTTTTATATTTCTAATTTTAGATGATACATAAAAAGTATGAACTGTCCGCGAGAATCAGCTCATACTTTTAAAGTTAATTTAGCCCGTCACAAAAATTTGATAACCTAAACGGCAAATCAAAATACTCACTAAAATTAAAAAGATAATACGCACAAAACCACTACCGTATTTGAGCGCAGTACGCACCCCAACAATAGAGCCTATAACGTTTGCAGCCGCCATCATTAAACCAATATGCAAAATAGCGTGACCAGTCGGAATAAGAAAACTCAACGCTGCAAGGTTAGTCATGAAATTACCGATTTTTGACAATGCTGAAGCATATAAAAAGTCGACTTGCAAGAAGCGGATAAAGAAAAAGATAAAGAAGCTTCCAGTACCCGGTCCAAAAATACCGTCGTAGAAACCAATCGCCAAACTACCAATACCTGCTAAAACTAGCATTTTCGTAGTAATTTTTTGCTCAGTATGAACTTGTCCAAAGTTCTTTTTAACCAAGGTATAGATGGCAATTACGATCAGCATTACAAACACAAAAGGACGTAATACAGATTGAGGAATAAGCGATAAACAGGCTGCACCAGCAAATGAGCTAATCAAAGCACAAATGGCAATGACAGCTAAAAGCTTCCACTGCAACTTCACTCTTTTTGCAAAGGTATAAGCAGCCGATGCAGTACCAAAAATGGATGAGACCTTATTTGTACCAATCACCGTAGCAGTCTGCATGGTTGGAAAAGTGCTCATGATACCGGGAATCTGGATGAGTCCACCGCCACCAACAGCAGCATCAATTGCTCCCGCAGTAAACGCAAAAAAGATCAAACTAAGGATAACATCCCATTCCATGCCCATGCTCTATACTCTACATCTACTACAAATTTAAGATACGCTTAGGTACCAACCGTTTTTTATCAGTAATCTCAGCCAAACCTAAACAGCGCTCACCCGAAAAAACCAACACTTCTGCTTCTGCAGAATGATCAATATTGCTTTCTAAACCATTGCAAAAATATTTTTCCCGTCCTTCGGGAACCTGTATTTTTAAGAAATGATCAATTGGCGCATACACTGGTAGTAACAAAGCTTCTCTTTGCTCTTCCGTTAAGCTTTCTAAATATTCAATGGTGTAACTTGGGATTAATTCAAAATGCCCAGTTTGAATACGGTGAAGCATTGTCAAATGACCACCACAGCCAAGTGCTTCACCAATATCTTCACCTAACACACGAATATATGTTCCTTTAGAACAGGTTACATCCAGAGTGATACTATTTTCGGTAAACTCAATAAGCTCTAAAGCATAAATCGTAACTGGACGCGCTTCACGTTCAATCTCTATCCCTTTTCTGGCAAGCTCATATAATGGCTTACCCTCTTTTTTTAATGCCGAATACATCGGTGGAACTTGTTGAATATCACCTCTAAATTTTTCTAGAGTTTGCTCAATAAGCTCTTGGCTAAGAACAGGAACAGAACGTTCTTGTAAAATCTCGCCTTCTACATCGCCAGTTGTTGTAGTTTGTCCCAATCGAACAGTCGTTTGATAACGCTTTGTTGAGTCCAGCAAATAATGTGAAAACTTGGTCGCCTCTCCCAAACAGATAGGAAGTAAACCGGTCGCTAATGGATCTAATGCGCCAGTATGACCCGCCTTTTGGGCACGATACAGCCAACGCACTTTTTGCAAAGCGGCGTTTGAACTAAGCCCTAATGGTTTATTTAATAGAAATACACCACTGATATGGCGACGAGAAATTTTTTGATTTTTTGTCGTCATTTTTACTGGAACACAAAGCTAGAGAAAAGTGCCGACATGTTAGCAAATTCGACAAGATATTTTCACAATATTTAGGTGCCTTTTCACTTATTTTATGGCACATTAATGATCGAGTAAAAAAACAACAAATTAAAACTTAAGGAAGATATCTTTATGCAAAGGATGCAGAAAAAGATATGGTGGTGTGTGCTCGGATTTTTTATTTTGAGCCTCATTGCATGTGTATATTGGCTAAGCCCAGACTCAAAAAATACTTCACCTCGGCTCAATCAGGATGAGGCAAAAAGCTTAGCATCTACTCCTCAAACCACTTCAAACTCATCGTTAAGTGGAAATGCTTATTTAAGCCAAAGTCAACAAGATACCCAAGTTAACTGCCAGTTAAAAATTGATAGCTCTCAACATTTAGTTGTAAATAGTCAAACTCGGGACTGCTTTGAATATTTTATTACGCAGTATGGGGAATCCAATTTACAACAGGTTAAAACTCATTTTGATAAATTTATACAAGATCAGTATTTAGAACCAGCCCGTTCACAGATTATTGACTTGTGGACCCGTTATTTAAAATACCGCGAACAACTTGCACAAATTCAACCACCTCAATCTAAACAGCAAGATCAAAATTATTTTCAAAAGATTTTTAATTCAATTCAAGATATCAGAAAACGTTTCTTTTCTACCTCTGAAATTGAAGGACTCTTTTCAACAGAAGATATCTATCAGAACTACACGTTAGATCGTATGAAAATTTTAGAAGATTCATCTTTAAACGAAATTGAAAAAGCTAAAAAATTGAAAGAACGCTTTGAGCAACTACCACAAGACTGGCAACAAAATCTGCAAGAACTATCAAAACTTGATGACTTGCATACGCTGACTAAACAAATTAAAGCGCGTAATGGCTCAGCAGAGGAACTTCGGCAAATGCGTACAGCACTTGTTGGAGCCGAGGCAACGCAAAGATTAGAAACTTTAGATACACAGCGTAATGCTTGGCAACAGCGGGTTACAGGCTACTTAAATCAACGTGATGAAGTGCTGCATAGCAACATGAGCGATAGCGCTAAAAATCAAGCGATTCAACAACTCCGCCAACAACAATTTAACTCATCACAGGAACAACTTCGTCTTCAAACTTTTGAAAAAGTCCATGATCAAGGAGGTGAACTACCATTTAACTACTAGGCTTTTCTATTTTGAAGTTAGCCGAACCTTATCCAGCAGTAAAAGCTGCTGCTCATACAAAATAAAAATAGTGAGTAAAAAATGAAAAGGAACTTAATATTTTTCTGTGCTGCAATGCTCTCAGGACTGAGTGTTTCAGCAACCCATGCCACAAATGCCGAGCAAGTAAAAAGCTCATTTGTCTATTCGAATTATGCCCAAACCAAATATCCATTAGTTTTTAACCATGGTATGGCAGGTTTTAGCAGAGTTGGAACAGATACGCTTGGTCTCGATTATTGGTATCAGATTCTTCCTGACCTTGCTCGTAACGGAGGAAATGTCTGGGCAACAAGGGTTTCACCGTTTAACTCAACCGAAGTTCGCGGAGAACAACTTGCCCAACAAGTAGAAGAAATTATTGCTATTACTGGAAAGCCTAAAGTCAACTTGATCGGACATAGTCACGGGGGACCAACAGTTCGCTATGTCGCTGGTATCATGCCAGAGAAAGTTGCTTCACTTACTACTATCGGAGCACCTCACAAAGGATCTCCAATGGCAGATGTCATCCTGAACGTTGAGGGTACTCCTCTGTCCGGACTGGCAACATTAGTAAACTGGTTTTCAGCAGCGATTACTTGGGCAGAGGGCCTAGATCCAACCAGTTATCCGCATGACTCTTTAGCGGGCGCTCATAGTCTATCAACTCAAGGCTCAGCACAGTTTAATGCACAATTTCCTATGGGTGTTCCGACCACTTCTTGTGGTGAGGGTGCTTATCAAGAGAAAGGTATTTATATGTATTCCTTCTCTGGCAATAAGGCACTGACCAACCCATTAGATCCATTTGATATTGCATTAACAGGCAGCAGTCTGGTTGTCGACCCATTTGGGGATAATGATGGTCTAGTTTCTAGATGTAGCGCTAAATTTGGTAAAACTATTCGCGATGATTACAACTGGAATCATTTAGATGAAGTTAATCAAATCATGGGGATACGTTCTATTTTTGCAGCAGATCCTGTTTCGGTTTACCGTCAACATGCGAATCGTTTAAAACTTCAAGGACTATAATTTTTAAACAAAAAAATGCGCCAAAAGGCGCATTTTTTTACTCGGTATAAGCTTACGCTTTACGAGCTGGTAATTTTTCACGAATACGTGCAGCTTTACCAGACAAGTCACGGAGGTAGTAAAGTTTAGCACGACGAACGTCACCACGACGTTTCACTTCGATTTTAGCAACAACTGGTGAGTGAGTTTGGAATACACGCTCAACACCAACACCGCTAGAAATTTTACGTACTGTGAACGCAGAGTTCAAACCACGGTTTTTCTTAGCGATTACAACACCTTCAAATGCCTGAAGACGTTCACGGTCACCTTCTTTTACTTTAACTTGAACAACTACTGTATCACCAGGAGCAAATTCAGGAAGGTCAGTTTTTAACTGTGCATTTTCAACAGCTTGAACTAAAGGATGTTTACCACTCATTGTGGGAATCTCCATATGTGCGGAGTCAGAAGAGGTCTGATTTTCCGCTGGGGATAGAGGCTAAAGCGCATATCAACCCGTTTAACTTTCCCTTTACGACAACCGTAAAGAGCCTTAAGTACACATAAATCTATAAAGTAAAATAGACTTATGCTTCTAACTCGAAGCATTGCTTCTCGTCTTGTTGTAGAACTTTCGTTCCTGAGAATAACGGTTAAGAATTACCATCATTCTCTTATGTATCTTTGAGCCATTTCTTCTGCTGCTTAGTCAACTCTACTTTTTCTACCAACTCTGGTCGGCGTTCTAAAGTCCGTTGATATCGCTGCAAAAAGCGCCATTTTTCAATATTGGCATGGTGCCCTGATTTTAAAATTTCAGGAACATCCAACCCTTCAAACTGGTCTGGCTTAGTATATTGCGGACAATCCAGAAGACCATCTACAAAAGAATCCTGTATCGCTGATTGCTCATCTGACATTACATTCGGCAAACGGCGAATAATACTATCAAGCAACACCATGGCAGGTAGTTCACCGCCAGATAAAACATAATCCCCAATTGACCATTCCTGATCAACATAATGCTGGATTAAACGTTCATCGACACCTTCATAACGCCCACACAATACAATTAAGCCGTCATAATCAACAAACTGCTGTACTGCCTGTTCATTTAAAGTTTTGCCTTGTGGAGACATATACACCACAGGTACATGAACACACCCTGCTTGCGAAGCAAGTTGTTTGGCATGGTTAATTGCTTTTGCCAGCGGCTCAGCCATCATTACCATACCAGGACCACCACCAAATGGACGTTCATCCACTCTTCGGTAACTCCCTTCAGCAAAATCACGTGGATTAATACAAGTCACTTGCACAATGTCACGTTTTGCTGCGCGCCCGCTAATCCCGTAGGCTGTAATCGCTTCAAACATTTCAGGAAAAAGCGTAATGACTGCAAAAAACACCGCAGACTCCTCTATTTTCCTGCTGCGTTAATCCTCTAAAAAGGACTAATAATCTACGCCCCAATTGACGTAAATGCGACCAGCTTCAAGATCAACGCGTTGTACCACATCTTTATGCCAAGGAATCATGCGTTCTTCTGAATCAATGCTGTCTGGTGTAGCTCGTACAACCATCACGTCATTAGCTCCAGTTTCAAACAACTCATGAATTTGCCCTAAATTAACTTCCTGTTCATCATCATCAAGTCCTAACACTGTTAAGCCTTTTAAATCTGACCAGTAGTACTCATCTACATCTGCTTTTGGCAGTTGAGATTTAGCAATCCAGATATTAGCGCCAACCAAGCTTTCCGCACCAGTGCGATCACTCACACCTTTTAAAGCGACAACTAGGCCTTTGCCATGTGGTTTCCAACGTTTTACATCTATTGTTTGCCAACCGGCCTTGGTCTCAATGTACCAAGGCAAGTAGTCAAACATGTTGCTCATAGGTTCTGTATTGGAATACACCCAGAGCCACCCATTCAATCCATAAGCTGAACGTAACTGTCCAATCTGAATACGATCTTCGGGAACATTCTGTGTTGGTGTCATGGGCTACCTACTACAAGAAATTATGCAGTAGCTTTTTTAGCTTGAGCAGCTAAAGAAGCAACACGTTCTGAAGGTTGAGCACCTTGAGAAACCCAGTGAGCAAAACGGTCTGCATCTAAACGAAGTTTTTCTGCTTGACCTTGTGCAGTTGGGTTAAAGAAACCGATACGCTCGATGAAACGACCATCACGTGCATTGCGGCTATCAGTCACAACGATTTGATAGAATGGACGTTTTTTTGCGCCGCCACGTGCTAAACGAATAACAACCATGATAAAAGCCTTATAATTCTTACGGATTATCCCTGCGCCGACCATCGGCAACACTTCAAACCCCTTTCATAGAGGGCGACATTCTACGTGATTTTCACCCTGAAAGAAAGATTAAATTTTGAGTTATCCGCAGTTTTGAATTTAAATTTATTTGCCATCCCAATTCGAAGTTGCAGAAGGTACGCAAGCTGTACCACTGTTAATATCGGTTCCCTTTGTCCAACAACGCTCACCCCGATAATTTAAGACGATATGTCCATCTCCAGATTGTGGAGTATTTGCAATCGGTGTTGCAGTCAATATCCATGTTTCTGCATTTAAAGCCCCTGCCGTCACTGGAGTCAAATTTACTGAATAAAGAGCTGTGCCTTGTATAGGATAAGATGATCCGACACCTAAGGCTGAAGCTGTTGCTCCACTAACTCTTAAATTAGCTATTTTATAACGCTGAATCTGCATGGAAAGCTGTTGCAGCGTAGCTTGCATTTCCACACGCTTGGTACGGCGGATATATTCTTGGTAAGAGGGGTAAGCTATAGCTGCTAAAATCGCAATAATTGCTACAGCAATCATTAACTCAATTAAGGTAAAACCCTTTATTTTATTTACCACGTCTCAGCTCCAGTGCCACAAGTTATATAAGTAACATTGCTAGTGGCTTTATTTTTACAACGTAATCCGTTACTACCAAACAAATAAGTAAAATTATTAGGATCGGAAGCCTCTGCTCGAATCACCCAGTTTTGCCCTAAAGCTGTAGGATCTGTTAAGGGTTTCGTTGTATCGTCACCATCGCGTACCGTTATTTTATATTTAATAGCACTACCAGTCGCTCCCATAGGCAAATTTACAGGTGATGTAGCACCCATAGAAAAGCCTTTGTAATTAAAATTTCTAGCTTTTTGACGAGCAAGTTGTACTGCGATCTGTTGCATTTGCTGCTGTGCACGCGAAGCATCAGCACGCAAAACATAGGCCTGATATGAAGGGATTGCTACTGCCGCAAAAATAGCAACAATCACGACCACAACCATTAGCTCAATAAGAGTGAAGCCCAAAGAATACGTGAATTTACGTTTCATCACCTATCCTTTCCTAACGGACATACCAGCGCTGTGGTATTAAACACATTTTGCTACTACTAGAGGCAATAATACCGCCGATAGTGGTGACACCACGGTTACCCATATTTACACAATAGTTCTTATTATTAGTACTTCCATTACCGT